>DASXHQ010000138.1:0-108596 GCA_036488415.1 Rhizomicrobium sp. | reverse complement strand
CGCCTTTGGCTTCGCGAATTATTCGCCGGGCGAGTCGCTCGACATATTGCCGTTCTTTAACCTCGTGATGGTTTGGAATCCGGGCGTTTCTTATGGTCTTTTCCCCGCGCATGGTCCGTGGGGAACGGCGTTTCTGGCGATTTTCTCACTGGCGGCGGTCGGCGGGCTGGGCTACTGGCTGTGGAACGCGACCCGCCCGGCTCTGGCCGTGGGTCTCGGTCTTGTGATCGGCGGGGCGCTGGGCAATCTGGTGGACCGGCTGATCTATGGAAAGGTTGCCGACTTTTTCCACTTTTACGCGTTCCACTACGATTGGTATGTATTCAATCTAGCGGACTGCGCGATTACCTTCGGGGTGGCGGCGCTTTTGTACGATGCCCTGCTGAGGCCGGAGCAACCGGCCGGCGCGGATAGTTGAGATCTGGAGAACTGGTGATGGTTGAGTACCGCATGCGGAATCTGTGGCGCGTCTCCGTTCTGCTTGCCGCTGGAATATCGCTGATGTCCTGCGACACCATTCGCTCGGCAGCTGGCATCACCAAGGAGCCGCCGGACGAATTCGCTGTGGTCACCAAGGCTCCGCTGATCATCCCACCAGATTTTAATTTGCATCCGCCCAAGCCGGGCGCTGCGCCGCTGAACCAGACTTCGCCTACGCAAAGCGCGCAGGCTGCGCTTTATGGTGATGACACGGCGCAAATCGCCGCTTCGATCAACGGTGATTACAGCCAGGCCGAAAAGCTTCTGCTAGCGCAATCGGGCGCCGCGACGGCGGACGACGGTATCCGTCGCACCATCGCCGCCGACAATGCGAACGCCGAAGACACCGGCTCACTGACGGATTCGCTCCTCTTCGGCGGAAGCGATGCGCCGGTCGGCGACAAGCCGCTGAACGCGGATGCGGAAAAGGCCCGCATCGATGCTGGCAAGAATGGGGACAAGCCGGTGCCCGCTGAACAGGCCACGATCGACAAGGACAGCAGCGGCGACAGCGGCAGCAGCTGGTGGCCGTTCTAAGTTCAAAGGGTTTCATGCCGACAATGCGGTTTTTTCCATTCGTGGCTGTCGCTGCGGCCGCGGCGTGTCTATTTGCGGCGCCCACGCCCGCACAGGAAAATCACGTTTTCCAGTTCGCGCTGCAGAACGGCATGCAGGTCGTTGTCATACCCGATCACCGCGCGCCGGTGGTGACGCAGATGCTGTGGTTCCGCGTCGGCGGTGTGGACGACCCGCCCGGCATGTCCGGCATGGCGCATTTTTTCGAGCACATGATGTTCCGCGGCACGGCGACGGTGAAGAACGATCAGTTCGCGCAGACCGTCGCGCGCAATGGCGGGCAGTCCAACGCCTTCACCACACATGATTACACCGCGTTCTACGAGCAGATCGCCAAGGATCGCCTTTCCACGGTGATGAACCTGGAAGCGGACCGCATGGTCAATCTCGACCTGTCGGATTCCAATGTGAACACAGAGCGCAACGTGGTGCTGGAAGAGCGCCGCATGCGCGTGGACAACGATCCGCAGGCCTTGATGCGCGAGCAGATGGACGCGGCGCTGGCGCTGTCGCATCCCTATGGGCGCCCGGTGATCGGCTGGCCCGACGAGATCCGCCATATCGGCCGCAAGGAAGCGCAGGATTTCTACGGTCACCATTATGCGCCCAACAACGCGATCCTCATCGTGGCCGGCGACGTCACGCGCGAGGACGTGCGCGCCGCCGCAAGCGCGGCCTACGACAAAGTGCCGGCCCGCGCGCTCGCGCCGCGCGCCGAATACACGCAGCCGCCGCGCTTGGGAGAAACCCGGCTCTCGATTTTCCGTCCCGACGTGAAGGTGCCGCTGTTCATGCGGTTCTATCGCGTGGTGAGCTACACCGAGGCCAAGCCCGGCGAAGCCGAAGCGCTGGAGACGCTAGCGCAACTGATGGGCGGCGATGCCACCAGTGCGCTTTATCGTGAACTCGTCGTCAAGCGCCGCCTCGCGACCAATGCCGGCGCCAGCTATGACGGCTATGCGCGCGATAATGGGACTTTCGCTGTTTATGCAATCCCGCGCCCCGGCGTTCGCCTCGACCAGCTTGAACATGCTGTCGACCAGATCCTCGGCACCTATACGAAGAACCTTCCCCCGGCGGGCGATTTGAAGCGCGCGAAAACGCAGCTTGTCGCCGATGCGATGTATCAACGGGACAACCAGTTTTCGCTGGCATCCGCTTATGGCCAGGCACTGGCCATAGGATTGACGACGGACGACGTGGATACCTGGCCGGATCGCATCCGTGCCGTGGCTACGGGCGCTGTGCGCGATGCCGCCGTGAAGGATCTCGTGAAGCGCGAGTCTGTGACGGGCTGGCTGCAGCCGGGGACATCGCGATGAACGCGCGCCGCATCGTCCTTGCGCTTGCCGTGGCGCTGTGCGCGCCGGTTGGCGCGCAAGCGGCGGATGTGAAACCTGTGGACATGGGCAAGGGCGTGCAGGTGTGGTTCGAGGAGGACCATACGCTTCCGATCATTGCCATGACCGTCGCGTTACCCGCCGGTTCGGGTTACGACCCCGCCAACAAGCCGGGCCTCGCCGCTTTCGCCGCCGCGATGCTGGACGAGGGCGCCGGCCCTTACAGTTCAGAGGCCTATCAGGCCGCGCTAAGCGACCGGGGCATTCGCCTTTCCGCGCAACCTGACCGGGACTGGACGACGATCACATTGGTGACGCTGAAGGAAAACGCGAAAGACGCGTTCCGCCTCCTCGGCGTCGCGCTGGCCAAGCCGCATTTCGACAACGACGCCGTGGCGCGCGTGCGCGCACAGATGCTGGCCAGCTTGCAGCAGGATGAAGAGGACCCTTCGTCGGTCGCGGCGAAGGCGTTCTATTCGCGCTTCTTCGCCGGCCACCCTTACGGGCATCCTGTCGATGGCACCTCCGTCTCCATCTCGTCCATCACGCGCGGCGATCTTCAGGGCTTCGCGCGCGCGCATTGGGTGCGCGGTGGCATGCACATTGCTGTTTCCGGCGATGTCGATACCGCTACGCTAAAATCGCTTCTTGCGAGCGCATTCCGCACCTTGCCGCAGACAACCCCGCCGGCGATCGCGCCAGTGCGCCGTATGGGCGCTCCCGGGCTACTGATCGTTCCCATGCCGGTGCCGCAGCCCAACATCGTGTTTTCGCTGCCCGCATTATCGCGCAAGGACAAGGATTTCATCCCGCTCTATGTGGCGAACTACATCCTCGGCGGCGGCGGGTTCTCGTCGCGGCTGACGTCGGAAGTCCGTGAGAAGCGCGGATTGACCTATGACATCTCAACCTCGGTGAACACGCTCACCCACGCGGGATATTTTGCCGGCACGGCCGCGACCAAGGCTGGCTCGGTTCAGGAAACGATCAAGGTCATCCGCGACACCATCGGCGATTTCGCGAAGACCGGTCCCACGCAAAAGGAACTGGACGACGCGAAGACCTATCTTACCGGATCGTTCCCGCTGGCGTTCACCTCCAATGCCGGCATCGCCGATCAGATGAATGCGTTCCAGGATGCCGGGCTGCCGATCGGCTATCTGAAGCAGCGCAACAGCCTCATCAACGCGGTGACCGTGGACGACGTGAGCCGTGCGGCCAAGCGTGTGTTCACGAACCGCAATCTCACGATCGTTGTCGCCGGCAGCCCGCTGGCCGCGAAGACCGCCGTTCGTCCGCTGCCGGGCCCGGACAAACCGCCGGCGCCGCCAAAGCCGGTGAAGCCTGCAACCACCGACAAGAAACCTTTGCCGGCGCCCCGCGCCGCGCGTCCGGCGACACCGGCGAAAACTTCGCCCCAGCACTGATTTGGCTGTGAGTGGCGGCAAGCTTCGGGCGGTTTCCGCGGCGGCGCTCTGCTAGGCTCGAATCATGAGGATTCGCCGTCTCTCCGAAGGCACGATCAACCGCATCGCCGCCGGCGAAGTGGTCGAGCGCCCGGCCAGCGCCGTGAAGGAACTGGTGGAGAACGCGCTCGACGCTGGTGCGCGGCGGATCGATATCGCGACATCGGCGGGCGGCGCGGACTTGATCCTCGTCGAGGACGACGGCGAGGGCATGGAGGCGGACGACCTCTCGCTTGCGGTGGAGCGCCACGCAACTTCCAAACTCAGCGACGACGATCTTTCGACCATCCGCACGATGGGATTCCGCGGTGAGGCACTGCCGTCTATCGGGGCCGTGGCGCGGCTTTCTATCGCCAGCCGCACCCGGACGGGCGAGGCGTATGAGATTCGCGTGGACGGCGGGGCGGTCAGCGGACCATCGCCGTCGGCGTTCCGCGCGAAGGGACAAGCAGGAACGCGCGTGGATGTGCGTGAGCTGTTTTACGCGACACCCGCGCGGTTGAAATTCATGAAGTCGGCGCGCAGCGAGGACATGGCGACAACGGATGTGGTGAAGCGCCTCGCGATGTCGCGCCCCGACGTGGCGTTCACGCTGACGCTGGATGGACGGCGCACGCTCGATCTGGAGGCGGAGGCCGACCTCTTCGCGGGGCGGCTGAAGCGTCTCGCGAAAATCATGGGCCGCGATTTCGGTGACAACGCCGCGCCGGTGGACGTATCGCGCGAGGGCGTGCACATCGCGGGCTTCGCGGGATTGCCGACCTATAACCGCGCCAACGCCGCGATGCAGTTTCTGTTCGTGAATGGACGGCCGGTGCGCGACAAGCTTTTGATCGGCGCGGTGCGCGGGGCGTATGCCGATTTCCTGGCGCGCGACCGCCATCCGGCGCTGGCGCTGTTCCTGGATTGCGATCCCAGCTTCGTGGACGTGAACGTGCATCCGGCCAAGACCGAAGTGCGCTTCCGTGATGCGGGGCTGGTGCGCGGATTGATCGTCTCATCGCTCAAGCACGCGTTGGTAGATGCTGGGCATCGCGCCTCGACAACCGTGGCAGGGTCCGCGCTGGCGTCATTCCGCCCGCAGGGCGCGCCCTATCAGGGCGGCTATGCGGACAATGTGCGGCCATTCCCGGTCTCGCCGCAGATGGCGGAGGCGGCGCGGAATTTCCAGTCGCCGCTGTTCGCAGGCAGCGCGGCGCCCGCTTACTCGGCGCGTGTGGAAGAGGCGCCGGCGGAAGCACCGGCCACTGACCTGCCGCTCGGCGTCGCACGCGCGCAGCTCCACGAAACCTATGTGGTGGCGCAGACGGCGGACGGCATCGTCATCGTCGATCAGCACGCGGCGCATGAGCGGCTCGTCTATGAACGCATGAAAGCGGCGCTGGCCGAAGGCGGCATCGCGCGCCAGCCGCTGCTCATTCCCGAAGTCGTGGAGCTCGATCCCGCCGAAGTGGATCGCATCGCATCGCGCGCGGACGAACTGGCAGAGCTCGGCCTCATCATCGAGCCCTTCGGCCCCGATGCCGTGATGGTGCGCGAAGTTCCCGCGATGCTCGGCAAGGCCGATCTCAAGGGCTTGGTGCGCGATCTTGCCGACGACATCGCCGAAACCGGCAATGCGCTGTCGTTGAAAGAACGTCTGGAAGAAGTCTCCGGCACGCTCGCCTGCCATATGTCGGTGCGAGCCGGGCGCAGGCTTAACGCCGAAGAGATGAACGCCCTCCTGCGCGAAATGGAAGCCACGCCGCACAGCGGCCAATGCAACCACGGCCGCCCGACCTATGTGGAATTGAAGCTGTCCGATATCGAGCGGCTGTTCGGGCGGCGCTAGAGGTCCCGCGCAAATCGTCTCACACCCGGAATACCCAACGCCGCTTCGAAATCGGGTGCGTGTTTTTCTTCGGCGAATTTGAATCCGGCTTTGGCGTAGGTTTTCTCCGCGCGGTCGTTGCCGACGAAAAAGCTGATCTGGGCGCGCTTGAAACCGGCGGCGCGGGCGACGCCCAGTTCCGCTTTCAGCAATTCCAGCGTCACGCCAGTGCCGCGGAATTCCGGTTTGGTCGCGACGTTCTCGACGGTCCATGCGCCCTCTTCGCTGGTGGCAGGTGAGACGATGAAGGCGCCGCGCGACCAGAATTGCGCCTGCTCGGATTTCGGGATGCCCATCTTGTCCCCGGCTTCTTCCATCGCGTCGCTGGACGTGTAGTAGACGCTCGGATCGCCGAAGCCGCACATGGCGGAGGCCAGAACGCCGTCCACTTCCGCAACGTGAAACAGCGACCAGTGCCACCACGACACCGCCTCGGCGAGCACCAGGTACGTCGCGAACTCCACACAGAACGTTTCGTCCCGCTGGAGCACGATCTCGAACCAGCCGCGCTCCAGCTGGCTGCGTGCCGCCATCACGCAGGCCCAGCCCAGGAACGGTGCGTCATTCGGCGTGGCGGGGCGAATGGTGACGGGCATGGGGCAAGTCCGGAGAGTTGGTGTAGTGAATAGCGCATGGCCTTCTTTCGCAACACCGTCGTCAACCTGTTGAACCTGCATTACGGCATCTTCGCGCTCGTGATGAACGGGGCGGGGGTGTTCATCTGCGTCTATCTGCTCAAGGCCGGCGTGCCGATACCCGGCGTGCTGGCGGCGATGGCGGGGATTCTTCTGGCGCGCTTTATCATCCGTCCCGCCATTGTGCCGCTCGCGGTGCGCTTCGGGCTTCAGCGCATGCTGATCGTGGGTACGGTGCTGATGTCGATGCAGTACCCCATCATCGCGTTCGTGCACGGGGCCAACGCCGCGCTTTATGTGATGATCCTCGTCGCCGCCATCGGCGATACGGTCTATTGGTCCTGCTATCACGCCTACATGGCGGCCTTGGGCGATCAGGAGCATCGCGGCCATCAGGTCAGCATGCGCGAAGCCATCGCCGCAATGGCCGGGATCGTTTCGCCGATCCTGACGGGCTGGCTGCTTGTCACCTTCGGGCCGTTCGCCGCGTTTGGCGCAGCGAGCGCGATCAACCTCACGGCCATGGTGCCGCTGTTCTGGACACCCAATGTCGCGGTGGCGAAGCAAGCGCCGGGAGCGTTCCGCGCGGCGCTGCCAGGGGTGTTGTTCTTCGCCGCTGATGGCTGGATCGGATCGGGCATCGTGTTCGTGTGGCAGATCGCGCTTTTCGTGTCGCTAAACGGAAGCTTCCTCAACTTCGGCGGCGCAATGGCGATTTCCGCGCTGGTTGGCGCGGTCGCGGGACTATTTCTCGGCCGGCACATCGATGCCGGTCATGGCAATCGCGCGGTGTTCTTCGCACTGGGGCCGCTCGCCGCGATGATCCTTCTGCGCGCGGCCTCTGCCGGCCATCCGGCGTTTGCTGTCGCTGCAAACGCGCTCGCCTATGCCGGATCGTGCCTCTATGTCCCTACATTGATGACGGCGGTTTACAACATCGCCAAGCGTTCGCCCTGTCCGCTGCGCTTCCATGTAGCAACTGAAGGCGGGTGGGACATGGGCGGCGCAAGCGGGAGCCTTACGGCGGCGTTGTTACTTTGGCTTGGTGCGCCGCTATCTGTCGCGCTGCTACTGCCGCTGGTCGGCGTCGCCGCGGCGTTCGTGATGCTGCGCCGTTACTACGCAACACAGGACGGCCCTGTTCAGCTCGATATCGAGGAGATTGGCGGAGGCCAGACCGCCGGGCATTAGGCCAGCGCGAGAAACTCCACGCGCGTCTCGCCATAGATGCGGCCGTCGAGCTGGCGGAAGCCATCGGCTGTGATCGCCGGTTCGTCTTCGGCCGTTTCCGCGATCAGCAAAGCATCGGGCGCGAGCCATCCGCCCGTGTGCAGAGAGGTGAGGGCAGGCGTCATCAGGTTCTTGCGGTAGGGCGGGTCGAGGAAGACCAGATCGAATGGTCCGCCGCTGCCCGTGTTCATCGGGCCGAGATCGGTGGCATCGCGCCGCCAGATCTTGCTCGCCCCAGTAAGCGCGAACGCTTCCACATTCTCGCGGATCAGCCCGCGGCTTTCCGCGCTGTCGTCCACGAACAAGCAGAACGACGCACCGTGACTGATCGCTTCGATCCCAAGCGCGCCGGTGCCCGCAAAGATGTCCGCCACGCGCGCGCCATCCAACGTAAAGCCGATGCCGAAATCATTGTGCATTAGGATGTTGAACATCGCCTGCCGCACCTTGTCGGACGTCGGCCGCACGCTCTCGTTGCGCGGCGCGGCGAGGTTTCGCCCGCGCAATGTGCCGCCGGTGATCCTCACAGTGCTTTCCGCATGAAATGGCGTTTCAGGTCGCTGCCCGGCCATTGGAGTTCGCCAAATTGGGTATAGCCCAGCTTCTCGTAGAACGGTTTGGCCTGAAAGCTCGCTGTGTAGAGCCACACGCCGCGCGCGCCGAGCTTGCGGGCCTCGTCTTCCACCATGCACACGATCCGCCTGCCAAACCCTCTGCCGCGCGCGGCGTCGCCGGTCCAGACGGTGTCGATGTAACAATTGTCGCCGAACAGATAGGCGATTGCGCCACCGCATATGGCGCCGCCGTCATCGCGAATGGTGACTGCGATCTCATGCCAGGGCGCGTCGGGCACCTGAGACACGTTGTAGGCGTGCAAGCCGTTTTGCAGCGCTTCCTTTATCGCTTCGCTGTAGGCTTCGACTGCAACCTTCACGGTTCCTCCGACATTTGCAGCAGAAGCTTGCCGGTGTTGCCACCGATGAAGAGTAGGTTGAGCGCGAACAGTGCCTGGTCGATGCCCTTCACCACATGCACGTCGTATTTGATCTTGCCCTCTGCCACCCACGGCGCCATGTCGCGGTAGAATTCATGCAGACGCGGGAAATAGTCGAGGATGATGAAGCCTTCCACCCGCGCGCGCTTCATCAGGATATTGGTGAAATTGTGCGGGCCGGGGATCGGGCCTTCGGCGTTGTAGTTGCTGATCATTCCGCACAGTACGATGCGGGCTTTCATGGCGAGATTGGCGAGCACCGCATCCAGGATCGGCCCGCCGGCATTCTCGAAATCGACATCGATGCCGTTGGGGCATTCGCGTTTCAGCGCGGCGGCGACATTCTCTTTCTTGTAGTTGATGCAGGCATCGAAGCCGAAGTCTTGCACCACATGGCGGCATTTCTCGTCCGAGCCCGCGATACCGACGACGCGGGAGCCTTTCAACTTGGCGATCTGCCCCACGATAGAGCCCACCGCGCCTGCCGCCGCCGACACCACGACGGTCTCGCCCGCCACGGGTTTGCCGATGTCGAGCAGGCCGAAATAGGCGGTGGCGCCCGTCATGCCGAGCACGCTCATATAGGCGGTGAGGGGCACGCCGCTGCGCGCGATCTTCTGGCCACCGTCGAGCACGGCATATTCCTGCCAGCCGACGATGCCCGAAACGATGTCGCCCTTCTGGAATCCGGGATTATTGGACTCCTCCACGACCGACAGCGTACCGCCGCGCATGACGTCGTGAATCTGCACCGGCGGCATGTATTGCTCCATGTCGCTCATCCAGATGCGATTGGTGGGGTCGAGCGACAAATAGATGGTGCGTGCGAGAAATTGTCCCGGTCCTGGTTGGGGGATTGGCTGCTCGACCAACTCCAGATCGCCCGCCTTGATGTCACCCACGGGGCGGCGCTTCAAAAGCCATTGGCGGTTCATTTTCGTCATGTTTTCCTCCGGTATTGTTTTGCGGACAGCCTATCGGGACGTTCATGATCCTGCGAGTGGCGATGCGCCGCTGTTCCCGGTATAGCGGGCGGCCATGAAACGATTACTCCTCGCTCTCATTCTTCTTTTCGCGGCTGCGGCACCCGCTTCAGCACAGATTTATACCGGCCCGAAAGTCCACGCGCGGCTGATCGCCGAGAGCGGCGAAATCGCGCCGGGCAAATCCGTCACCATGGCGATGGAAGAGGTCATCAAACCGGGGTGGCACACCTATTGGTCCAATCCGGGCGAAGCGGGGTTGCCCAGCGAGATCAAGTGGACGCTGCCGCCCGGATGGAAGGCGAGCGCCATCGCATGGCCCTATCCAAAGCGTCTGCCGGTCGGGCCGCTGATGAACTACGGCTACGAGAACAAGGTCTGGCTGCTGACCACGATCACCGCACCGGCCTACGCCAAGCCGAACGACATCGTGACGCTGAAAGCCGCGGCCGACTGGCTGGTGTGCAAGGAAGTATGCATCCCGGAAGACACAACGCTGTCCTTGCCGCTGACTGTGAGCGCCAATCCCTCCGCGCCTTACGCCACGGTGAAGGAACAGTTCGATGCATGGCGCGCGAAAATCCCGACGCCATCGCCCTGGCCGGTGACGTTCCAGGCGGGTGAAAACATCGATCTGTTCGTTGCCTCGCCGTCGCTGGCGAAATCGCAACTGAAGGATGCGGTGTTCTATCCGGCACAGGAAGGCGTCGTGGAAGGCATGGCCGTGCAGAAGCGCGCCGCCGTGAGCGATGGCCTCGTACTGCGCTTGACGCCCGCAAAAGGCGGCAAGATTCCCAAGAAATTGTCCGGCGTGCTGGAACTGACCTCGACCGATGGCTCGGTGCAGGCGTTGGATGTGTCCGCCGCTCCCGGCGCGGTGCCGAGCGCCGATTTCGGCATGACCGAAAATAACGGGCTGCTTGTCGCGCTCCTGTTTGCACTGATCGGCGGGCTGATCCTGAACCTGATGCCCTGCGTGCTGCCGATATTGGCGATGAAAGCACTGGCCATCGCGGGGCAGGCGTATGGCGACAAGCGCGAAGCGCGGCGCGAAGGCTTTGCCTACGGTATCGGCGCGGTCCTCACTTTTGCCGCCATCGGATTGCTGCTCGTCCTGTTGCGCGCGGGCGGGCAGGCGATTGGCTGGGGCTTTCAGCTTCAGGAGCCTGCTGCCGTCGCCTTCTTCGCGCTGCTGGTGTTCGCAGTGGGGCTCAATCTTTCCGGTGTGTTCGAGATTGGCAATGTCACGGCGGGCGATGCGCTGACGCGGCGCGGTGGATCGATCGGCTCGTTCTTCACCGGCGTGCTGGCCGTCGCCGTCGCAGCACCGTGCACCGCGCCATTCATGGCGGCGGCGCTGGGTTACGCGCTGACGCAGAGCGCGGCGACGGCACTGCTCATCTTCATCGCGCTCGGCATCGGCTTCGCGCTGCCCTTCGTGTTGATCGGTTTGGCACCGGCACTGTTGCGTTTCCTGCCGAAGCCCGGCGCTTGGATGCTGACCTTCAAACAATTATTGGCCTTCCCAATGTATGGCGCAGCCGCCTGGCTGCTATGGGTGCTCAGCCAGGAAACGGCCGGCACGGGATTGGTGACCGCGCTGGCGGGCTTCATCGCGCTGGCCTTCGCTGCATGGGCATGGAACGCCAGCCGCAATGCATCATCACGCTGGCGCGCGGCGGGAACGGTCTTCGCGTTGCTGGGATTGCTGGCGACAGCTGCGTCGCTCGTGTTCATCCATGAAACAGCCATCCCGCCGGCCGCTGCTGCGGCCCACGCGGAAGTCGCAGGTATTCCCGGCGAGCCCTATACGGCTTCGAAGCTTGCTAACCTGCGCGCACAGAAGCGTCCTGTCTTTGTGGATGCAACGGCATCGTGGTGCATCACCTGTCTGGTGAATGAGAAGGTCGCGCTGTCCGGCGATGCGGTGCATCGGACGTTCGAATCCAAACACATCGCCTATCTCGTCGCGGACTGGACCAACCGCAATCCCGAGATCACTGCGCTTCTGGCCGCGCATGGGCGCTCCGGTGTACCGCTTTATCTGTATTACGCACCAGGCGGCGCGGACGCTGTCGTGCTGCCGCAGGTGCTGACGGAAGGCGAAATTTTGGACACAATCGGGCGTTAGAATTTAATGCTCAAAAGCTTTCCCGAACGGAATCCACCAACATGAGTTCAATCGAAGTGTCGGCCCGCCCAAAGGTGGGATTTTTTGCGAGTCTGGACATGCGCCTGCTTCGGCAATGGCACCGATATTTGGGCGTTTTCTTCGCACCGGCGATTATTTTTTTTGCCTTTAGCGGGGCGCTGCAGACCTTCAGCTTGCACGAAGGTGGGCACGGAAGTTCCTACGAGCCTCCCGCCTGGATCGTGACGATTGCCAGTGTGCACAAAGATCAGCGGTTGCCACACGCAAAGCCGAAACACGCCGCCGCGCCCAAAATGGTGGAAACCGACCACGACAAGCCGGATGATCACACGGACCGCGCTCCCTCTGCTCCTTCGCCATTGCCTCTAAAGATTTTCGTCTTAAGCATGGCCATAGGACTGATAACATCTGCCTTGCTCGGCATAACCATCGCTCTTCGCAACAAGTCCGAGCGCCGCATATCGCTTATTTTGCTAACCCTTGGCGTGTTGATGCCGATATCGCTCCTCTTCCTCTGAAGGGACCCATAGCGCGATTGTTGCCCAATTCGCCGTCTTTTGCGCATTGGTCTTGCGGCGCTTTTGCGCAAATAACAACGCAATTTCGGGTCTCACGCGTTATGGTCCAGACCTTCAAAGCAGCCCTTCGGAGCGATCATGAGCGCGTTTGAGTCCCCCGATTTCGATCATCACGAAACGGTCGCCTTCTTCGATGACAAGGCCAGCGGGCTCAAATCCATTATCGCCATTCATTCGACCGCGCTAGGTGCGGCCTGCGGCGGCACGCGCGTTTATCCCTACGCAAACGGCGACGCGGCGCTGACCGATGTGCTGCGCCTGTCGCGCGGCATGAGCTACAAGAACGCCATCGCGAACCTGCCGCTCGGCGGTGGCAAGGCCGTCATCATCGGCGATCCGGCCAAGGACAAGACCGAAGCGCGCCTGCTGGCCTATGGCCGCGCCGTGAATGAGCTCGGCGGCCGTTACATCACCGCGATGGACGTTGGTGTTCTTCCGCCCGACATGGCTGTCATCGCGCGCGCGACGAAATTCGCCGCCGGTTTCGACATGCCGGGCAAGCCCGCCGGCGATTCTGGCCCGCCGACCGCACTCGGCACATTTGTTGGCCTCAAGGCCGCGATCAAGCATCGCCTCGGTGCGGACAGCGCGAAGGGTTTGACAGTCGCTATCCAGGGTCTCGGCAAGGTGGGCGCCAATCTGGCCAAGCGTCTGCACGACGAAGGCGCCAAACTGATCGTGTCGGATGTGAACGTCGATGCGGTGAAGAAGGTCGTCGACGCGTACGGCGCC
The DNA here is from genome assembly GCA_036488415.1 of Rhizomicrobium sp. GTDB lineage: Bacteria > Pseudomonadota > Alphaproteobacteria > Micropepsales > Micropepsaceae > Rhizomicrobium. The sequence goes on along the minus strand of DASXHQ010000138.1, from coordinate 95,560 downwards.
AAAGCAGTTTCCGCCGACGAAATCGTCACCGCCGAATGCGATGTGTTTTCGCCGAATGCGCTGGGCGCGATCCTGAACGACAAGACCGTGGACAAGATCCACGCCGAGGTCATCGCCGGCGCGGCCAACAACCAGCTTGCACGCGACGAGCATGGCGCGGCACTGAAAACGCGCGGTATCCTCTATGCGCCCGATTACGTCATCAATGGTGGCGGTATCATCCGCGTGGCGGGGCAGATCTTCGAATGGACCGATGCCGAGGTGGAACGCCGCGTACTCGCGATTGCCGACACGCTGACGCAGATTTTCCGCCGCGCGGATTCTGACAACAAGCCGACCAATGTCATCGCCGATCGCATCGCGCAAGAGCGCATGGCGGCGGGTGGTAAGTCGTCCGCCCAGGCCGCGGAGTGATTATCCGAACAGTCGCGGCCACAGCCCGATGATGCCGATCATGATCAGATAGATCGCGATCAGGTAGTTCAGCAACCGTGGCACAAACAGGATCAGAATGCCGAAGATCAGCGCGATCAGCGGCGACAGGACAAGCACATCGATTCCGAGGATGGGATGCATGACGCGGGTCTTTCGCTAGCCCGCAGAATCAACGCCGCGTTCTCTTTTTGGTTGCTCCCTTTTTCTTCTTCGCGATGGGCTTTTTGACCGCGCGCTTTTTCTTGGCCAAGTTTTTTGTCTTCTTCCCTGTTTTGCGATGTGTCGACGATCTGCGCCGCGGCGGCGCGCCCAGGACTTCGCCGCCCATGAAAGAGGGCGGGTCGCTGGCCGGGAAAGTTTCCTCGATCTGTTCGTCGATCTTGCCGTTCCGCTTTCTGGGCATGCGCGTTCCTTTCGAGAGGCCGGACCGAACGGTAGCGGGAGGAGAGTGGTTTCGCGAGGGAGAAGGGTGGATTGCCGAAACTCGCTGTAGATGGGTGGCCTGCCGAGCCGTAGCTCGCGATAACCAGCCCGTCTTCGCCCTTCGGGCTACGACGCGGCAGCCTTCTCTCGCTTCGTGAGTGAAGGCTGGTGCCGGAGGAGAGAATCGAACTCTCGACCTACCCCTTACCAAGGGGTTGCGCTACCACTACGCTACTCCGGCATCCGGGCCCCAAAGACAGAATTTGGGCCGAAAGGACGGCTGCTATACCCAAGCTCTGGCCAAAGGGAAAGGCCGAAAATCCGCTCATGGCGCCCAAAGATTCCGCCGCTCAAGAACGACTTGCCGCCGCCCTGCGCGAGAACCTAAAACGCCGCAAAGCCGCCCAGCGGGCACGCGCGGCGGCCAAAGCAGCGCCGGCCGAAGCACGGCCGGAACACCGCCCCAATAAGGGCCAAAAGCCAAATTAACGTGTTGAGCTTTCGCGCCTATTCGCTGGGCGTCTCGCGCGTTACAAGCAGAGATGAAGCGGCCCCACTGGCCGCATGAGGGTATATGGACCGGATCAGGATACGGGGTGGCAACCGCCTCAAGGGCGAAATTCCCATCAGTGGCGCGAAGAATTCCGCGCTGAAGCTGATGGCCGCTTCGCTGCTCACCGATGAGCCGGTGACGCTGAAGAACATGCCGCGCCTGGCCGACATCGCGGCGATGGCCGACCTTATCATGCAGTTCGGCGTGAATATAAATGTGCGCCGTGGCACGGGCCTTGGCCACAGCGACACCATTCGCCTGCACGCGGCGAATATCGAGTCTGCCTTCGCGCCCTACGACATTGTGCGCAAGATGCGCGCGAGCTTTCAGGTTCTGGGGCCGCTGCTTGCGCGGCACGGCGAAGCGAAAGTCTCGCTGCCCGGCGGCTGCGCCATCGGTGCGCGCCCCGTCGATTTTCATCTCAAGGGCTTCGAGGCGATGGGTGCTTCCATCGAACTCGCCGATGGCTATGTGCGGGCGAGCGCGAAAGGCGGCCTGAAGGGAACCACATTCGAATTTCCGTTCGCCTCCGTCGGTGCGACGGAGAACCTGATGACCGGCGCCGTGCTGGCGAAGGGACGCACGGTGCTGAAGAACTGCGCGCGCGAGCCGGAGACGCAGGATCTCGGCCATTTCCTCATCGCGATGGGCGCGAAGATCAGCGGCCTCGGTACTTCCGAGATCGTCATCGACGGCGTGGATCGTTTGTCAGGAGTGACTTATTCGGTGATGCCAGACCGCATCGAGACCGGCACCTATATGATCGCGACGGCCATTGCCGGTGGAGATGTCGAACTCATCGGTGCGCAAGCCAGTTCCAACGCCGCGCTGATCGGGCTTCTGGAGAAGATCGGCACCGAAGTGAAGGAAACCAATCGCGGCCTTTCCATCCATCGCAATGGCGTTCGCCCTACGGCCGCGGATACAACGACCGGCGTTTTTCCCGCGTTCCCGACCGATCTTCAGGCGCAATATATGGCGCTGATGACGATGGCCAACGGCACTTCGCATATCAAGGAAACCGTGTTCGAGAACCGTTTCATGCATGTGCCGGAACTGGCGCGCATGGGCGCGAACATCCGTGTCGATGGCGATGTCGCAACCGTGATGGGCGTGGCGGCGCTGAAGGGCGCACCGGTGATGGCGACAGATTTGCGCGCCAGCGTCAGCTTGGTGCTGGCGGGATTGATTGCGGAAGGCGAGACCATCGTGAACCGCGTCTATCACCTGGACCGCGGCTTTGAGCGCCTGGAAGAGAAGCTTTCTAGCGTCGGCGCGGAGATCGAACGGCAGCAGGCATGAAGCGCGAGATTTTGGCCGCGGAAGACGCGGAAGATTTGCAGGTCATTTCGGCGAAGTTGCAGGACGCGGTTGGGCGCGTCGGCGATCTCGTCTGGTTGCCCAAAGCGCGCCGCTTTGCGGCTTTGTTCAACCGCTTCAAATGGGAAAACCGGCGCAGCGCCGACAATCTGCGTGTCCGCAGCGGGCTCTATTTCAACGGTGTGCTGTCGGCCAAATCGCACAAGATCATGCGAGGCGATCCCGACGCGGTGCTGTCATTGCTTGCCATCACCTTCAAAGCGAAGGGCGCAGAGGATCCGGGCGGCGCGGTCGAAATGGTTTTTGCCGGCGGCGGCACGATCAAGCTTGAAGTCGAGGCCATCGACGCGGGCCTTAGCGATGAGAGCGGCGAATGGGCGGCGCTCGGCCGCCCCGATCACGAAGCGGATTCCTGACATGGCGCGCCGTCTCGATGCGCGCGCCCCCGATTTCGAGGCGCAATTTTCCGCATTGATCTCGCGCGAGACGGAAGAGGATGTTGCCGCCACTGTGCGCGACATTGTCGCGGACGTGCGCAAACGCGGTGACGCGGCGCTGATTGAACTCATCAAAAAATTCGACAAAGTCACGTTCACGGCGCAGGCATTGCGTTTGAGCCAAGCGGAAATTGATGCTGCGGAATCTGAATGTAGCAAAGAAGCGCTAGCCGCGCTCGATATCGCGGCGAAGCGCATTGAAGTCTATCACCGCCGCCAATTGCCGAAGGACGAGAGCTTCATCGACGACACTGGCGCGATGTTGGGCTGGCGCTGGACGCCGCTAGATAGCGTGGGCCTTTATGTCCCCGGCGGCACAGCAAGTTACCCGAGTTCTGTGCTGATGAACGCGGTGCCTGCACGCGTGGCGGATGTCGCGCGCGTCGCGATGGTCACGCCTGCCGGCGGCGGCAAGATCAATCCGCTGGTGCTGGCAGCGGCGAAGCGGGCAGGGGTGACGGAGATTTACCGCGTTGGCGGCGCGCAAGCAGTGGCCGCGCTCGCCTATGGTACGCAGACGATTGCTGCGGTGGATAAGATCGTCGGCCCCGGTAACGCTTATGTCGCCGCAGCGAAGCGGGAAGTGTTCGGCACGGTCGGCATCGACTCTGTGGCAGGCCCGTCGGAAATTCTTGTCATCGCAGACAACAAGAACAATCCGGATTGGATCGCTGCCGATCTGCTCAGCCAGGCCGAGCACGACACGTCCTCACAAAGCATTCTCATCACCGACGACGCAGAGTTTGCCGCCAACATCGAAGCTGCCGTCGAGCGAGCTCTGGCGATGCTCCCGCGCAAGGAAATCGCGGGCGCGAGCTGGAAGAACAATGGTGGCGTGATCGTCGTCGCAAGCTTGAAAGATGCCGCGCCACTGGTGGATCGCATTGCACCGGAGCATCTTGAGATCTCGACCGAGGACCCCGACGAGTTGCTCAAACTTGTAAAACACGCTGGTGCCATCTTCCTCGGCCGCAACACGCCTGAGGCGATGGGCGATTACATCGCTGGTCCCAATCACGTGCTGCCGACGGCGCGGACGGCGCGGTTCTCTTCCGGCCTGTCGGTGCTGGACTTCATGAAACGCACGACACTGTTGTCCTGCGATGCCAAAACCATCAACGCCATTGGCCCCGCCGCCATCACTCTCGCCGAAGCCGAAGGGCTAGATGCCCATGCGCGTTCCATCGCGGCAAGGCTATACGCCAAGCCATGAGCAATTATCGCATCGCCTCCATTGAACTTGACGAGCGCAGCGTTGTTCGCCGCACCCGCGAGATCGAGCAGGAACGCGAGATCGCGATCTACGATCTGCTCGAAGCCAACCAGTTTCGCCCGCTCGATTCCGAAGGCGGCCCTTACAAACTGATCCTCTCGGTGGAAGACAGCCGTCTTATCTTCGACATCCATCTGGAAGATGGCGGCGAGCATGGCCGCGTGCAGCTTCCACTCTCGCCGCTACGCAAGGTGATCAAGGATTACTTTCTGATCTGCGAAAGCTATTTCAAGGCGATCCGCAACGCGCCGCCGTCACAAATCGAAACGCTGGATATGAGCCGCCGCGGCGTCCACAACGAGGGCTCAGAAATCCTGAAAGAACGGCTCGCCGACAAGATCGAAGTCGATTTCGACACCGCCCGGCGGCTATTCACTCTTCTCTGCGTGCTGCATCTGAAGGGCTGACAGGATGCGGGGGCCCAATGGCGAGGAGTTGCCGCAATCGGTTCTCTTCGCCTGCACGCAGAACGCGGTGCGCAGCGCGATGGCCGAGCACATCATGCGCCATCTGTTCGGCAAGGTCGTTTATGTGGACTCCGCGGGTGTGCGCAAAGGCGACCGCGACGATTTCGTCACTGAAGTGATGGATGAGATTGGGCTCTCGCTCGGCAAGCACCGCCCCAAATCCTTCGACGACATGGAAGAGAACTCATTCGACCTTGTCATTACGCTGTCGCCCGAGGCGCATCACCGGGCGATGGAGCTGACCCGCACCTCGGCCGCAGTGGTCGAATATTGGCCGACTCAAGACCCTTCCGCTGTGGAAGGCTCGCGCGATCAGCGGCTGGATGCCTACCGCGAATGCCGCGACCAGCTGATGCGCCGAATCCGGGCCCGTTTCGCGGTCAACCGGGCTTCGGATGCCTGAAAACCGGCCAATTCCCTTGATTTTGGGCAGGTTCGGTGTCATGTCCCGGCCCTCAAAACCCCGCCAGAGGCATAATGGCAAAAGAAGAACTGCTTGAGTTTGAAGGCACCGTCAGCGAGTTGCTCCCCAACGCGACATTCCGCGTGGCGCTCCAGAACGGGCATGAGATCATCGCCCACACCGCGGGCAAGATGCGCAAGAACCGTATCCGCGTGCTGACCGGCGACAAGGTCATGGTGGAAATGACCCCGTATGACCTTACCAAGGGACGCATCACCTATCGCTTCAAGTAAGCGCCTTGCGTTGGTGCTGGCGAGTGAGAGCCCGCGCCGTCTGTCGCTGCTCGCGCAGGCAGGCATCGCGCCCGATGCCATTCAGCCCGCATCCATCGACGAAACGCCGCTGAAAGCGGAACTGCCGCGTCTCTATGCTTTGAGACTGGCGCAGGCGAAAGCGCACGCCGCCGGGGAAAGCTGGCATGGCGCACCGGCGCTCTTCCTCGCCGCCGATACGGTTGTTGCTTGTGGGCGTCGGATTTTGCCGAAGGCGGAGAGCGAGAAGGATGTTAGTGATTGTTTGTCACTCCTCTCCGGCCGCCGCCATCAGGTGCTGACGGCCGTAGCGGTAAGGACGCTGGACGGAAAGATAAAGACCGCCGTGTCGCTCACGCGCGTCGCGTTCAAGTCGCTGACGGCCCAAGAAATCCAATCTTATGTGCAGTGCGGCGAAGGGCTGGGCAAAGCGGGCGGTTACGCCATTCAGGGCCGAGCCGAAGCATTCGTGCGGCAGATCAATGGCTCCTATTCCAATGTTGTCGGCCTGCCGCTGCTGGTCACGGTCGGTCTACTTCAGGGCTGTGGTTTCACCATTCTGTGATATTCTGCTCCTGCTGATATTCGATTGCTGAAGATGAACAAGGAAGTCCTGATCAATTGCGGGGCAGGGGAAATTCGTGTCGCTATCGTCGAGGATGGAAAGCTCCAGGAGCTTTTCCTCGAGCGCACAATCGGCCTCGATGACGGCGCGCTGAAGAAGAAGGGTGGCCGCGGCGGTCACAGCCTCATTGGCAACATCATTCTGGGCCGTGTGCAGCGTGTGCTGTCCGGCATGCAGGCAGCGTTCATCGATGTCGGTCTCGATCGGTCCGGATTTCTCGGCGCGCGCGAAGCCCGCTGCCTCGCCGATCTTCCGGGCTTCAACGATGACGAGCGCGCGCCCAAGATCACCGATTGCGTGCGCGAAGGCGAAGAAATCGTCGTGCAGGTGGTGAAAGACCCCATCGGCGAAAAAGGTGCACGGCTTTCCGCGAACGTGACCATCGCCGGACGTCTCCTTGTCATGGTGCCCAATCAGGCGGGCATCGCCTTGTCGCGCCGCATCGAAGACGAAAGTGAACGCGCGCGGCTGATCGCGATGGGCGAACAGATGATTGCGGAGGATAAGGGCAAGCTCGTTCCAGGCGCCGGTTACATCGTGCGCAGCGCCGGCGTCGGCGCGACGGTGCAGGATTTCCGCGAGGATGCCGAGCGCCTCGCCGAAGCGTGGCGTCCGGTGATGGCCAAGCGCCAGAGTGCGAAGGTGCCATCGACAATCTTCCAGGATCTCGATCCGATCGAGCGCACTATGCGCGACGAAGTCGATGCGCAGACAAGCCGGGTGCTGATCGACGACGGTCATGCTTATGACGCCGCGCGCGCTTATTGCCGTCGCGCGATGCCGGAAGCGGAAGACCGGATCGAATTGTTCAACGGTCCGGACATGCTGTTCGACATGTACGATCTGGAAGAGGAGATCGAGCGGCTGGTTTCGCCGCGCGTGCCGCTGCCGGGTGGCGGCTGGATTACTATCGAAGGCACCGAGGCGCTCACTGCCATCGACGTGAACTCCGGCAGCTTTACTGCTTCCACGGGGCTCGAAGAAACAAGCCTCAACGTCAATCGCGAAGCCGCGGATGAGATCGGCCGCCAGCTGCGTTTGCGCGGCATCGGCGGATTGATCGTCATCGACTTCATTCACCTCTCCGATCCCGGCAACATCGAGACGGTGCTGGCGGTCTTGCACGAAAGTCTTTCCAAGGACCGCACGCCGACGCAGATTTCGCCGATGTCGGAATTTGGCCTCGTCGAAATCACACGCAAGCGCATCCGCGATCCGCTGGTGAAGCTGATGACAGAATGTTGCCGCCCCTGCGAAGGCCACGGCCGTAAGCGCACGCGCGATACGGTGGCGCTGGACATTATCCGCCGCATCGAACGTCAGGCTGCCGCTGCGCCCGGCAAGCAGGTGGTGGTGCGCGCGTCTCCGGAAATCGTGGAATGGCTGGAAACGCATGGCGACGAGGTGCGGCCGGCCCTGGCACGCCGCGGCGCATCGCGCGTTGTGTTCGAAGCGCGAAACGAATTTTCGCGTGAAGGCTTCGATGTCGGAACAACAGGCTGACAACAAACGCAAATGCGCCGTATGCGGCAAGCCGCAGGACGCGGCGTTTCGCCCGTTCTGCTCCAAGCGTTGCGCCGATATCGACCTTGGAAAGTGGCTCAAGGGCACATACGTCCTACCCGGCGACGAACTGCCGGATTCTGAGGGGCAGGGGATTGAGTCCGGCGATGTGGAGAACTGACCCGTTCGCCGCGCGTCCAATCAGCGGGCGTAGATCACCAATTCATGACCTGCAGCAGACGGGACAATCCTGCTGGGCTCGGTCTTTTCGCCGAAGAATGCTAGCTACCGGGCATGGACCTATTGCCCGTTTGGCTTCTGCTGGCCGCTCCTTTCGTCGGAAGCTTCCTGGGCGTCTTGGTGTTACGTCTGCCCAAGCGGGAGCCTGTCGTCTTGGATGTGTCGCGCTGCGATGCCTGCGGCAACGCTTTGCGTCCGCATGAACTCATTCCGCTGGCCAGCTTTCTGCTGCAGCGTGGGCGGTGCCGCCGTTGCGGCGCCCGCATCGACCCGGTTCACCTGATCGCGGAGATGGGCGCGATTGTCGTAATCTTGTGGGCGGCAACGCAGACGTCCGGATGGGTGCTGGTATCCAGTTCCCTGTTCGGATGGGTACTTTTCGCGTTGGCGCTTATCGATCTTCGCACCGGCTTACTGCCCGATGTCCTCACGCTCCCTCTTGCCGCCGCCGGATTGGCTGCGGCGTATCTCCTGTCGGAATTGCATATCGCCGATCACATCATCGGTGCTTTGGCCGGTTTCGCGGCTTTCGCTGGCGTTGGCGTTCTATATCGGATTTTGCGGGGCCGGGAAGGAATGGGCCAGGGTGACGCGAAGTTGCTGGGCGCCATCGGCGCGTGGGTGGCATGGCGCGGACTTCCTACCGTCATTCTGTTTGCCGCACTCGGCGGTCTCTTGATGGCAGCAATGCTGCATCGCGGCGGGCAATTGACCGCGCAAAGCCGCATCGCGTTCGGCGCGCCATTGGCATTGGCGGGTTGGCTGGTATGGCTTTACGGACCGCTTACGTCCTGATTATTCCCATGCGACAAACCAGAATGGGTTGTCCTTGTCGCCGGTGAATTCGACGACGGCGCGCCGCGCGAGCCGGACGTTGCTTATCGAAACCCAGACAACGATTTCGAACGCTCGGCCAGCACCGACATTGGTCGCCGCCGCCGTTTTTTGCCGATAGGCTTCGTTTCGCTTTGCGAGGAGATTGTCGATTTCCGGCTCTGTCATTCCCGGCAGCGCTCTCAGCACGGCCGGAGGCGCCACAGACTGGTCCACATCGGCATTGTGCGAAAAGACCGTGAGCAACGGCTTCACGCGCGCGAGCAAGTCCGGTGTCATGCCGGGGATGGTTCTCAAATCTTCAACGGCGTGAAAGGCCACAATGTTGGGCGCGGCATTTTGCGGGCGTTGCGAGACGATTGCATCGGCAAGCGCTCCGGCGGTGGTTTCACGAACACCAGCCGAAGCGAGCAGTGCCGCGAGCAAGTCCGGGCTCGCGGTGTTGATGTCGATCTTGCCGTTTTCGTCCTGAACCGTGATGGTCAGCCGCACGCCGTCCAGTGAAAAGCTTTGTGACACGCCGTCGACCCGTGGCTGCGCTTCGGGGCGGCTGTCGAGCAGCGCGAGAACCACGCGCGTGACTCCGGCGTCTGCGAGGGCGTTTGCGCGTGTGAGCGCCCAGCTGTTGTGATTTATCCTGGCGTTCGTGATCGTTGCCGCCAGCATCGCGGCCGCGATTAGCGAAAGGATGGCGATGCCCCACAAAACGGAGACGAGGGCGATGCCGCGTTCGCGCGCCCGCACGCCTTAGTGTCTCCGTGGCGGCAGCAGGTTTTCGACAGATGGAAGTTTGCGCCGCAATTCATCGGTGACAGCGCGCGCTTTTTCCAGATTGTCTACGACGTGCGGTGTGATCAGAACCAAAAGTTCTGTTCGCGTCGAGTCGTCCTGCTTGGTGCCGAACAACGCCCCCAAAACAGGAATTTGGGACAGGTAAGGAATGCCAGAACTGCCCTTTGTGCTGGAGTTGCTGATAAGCCCGCCCAACGCAATCGTCTCGCTGTCCTGTATAGCCACAGAGCTTTCGATTTTTCTTTCCGAAATCGTCGGGGAATCCAGACCGGATGTCGTCGTCGAGGAAACGTCGCTCACCTCCTGGGAGATATCCATCATCACCATTCCGCCTTGATTGACGCGCGGCGTGACCTTCAAGATCACGCCGGTGGGCAGATACTGAATCGTGTTCACGACGGGCGCGTCGGCCGACGACACGCTGACGGCCTGCGAGGTCGCTATCGGGACCTGATCGCCCACCTGCAGCGTCGCGGTGTGATTATTCAGAACGAGAAGTTCCGGAGATGACACGACCTCGACATGTGTGACGTCGGCCAGGGTGTCGAGGATGACCTTTATGTTGGTGCCCTCCGAAAATAGATAGGAAAAGCCGGGAAACGAAGGCGAAATGACGCCGCTGCCGGTGTTCGAGAGCGTGAATTGATGTTTGTCGCTCGGGCGGTAGAAGTATTGCACCCCATACTTCAGGTCATTTGTCAGCGTGACTTCCGCAATGACCGCCTCAAGCAGAACCTGCAAAGGGACCGTGTCGAGTTTGCGTATGGCATTTTCGATCACTGCATAGTCCTGCGGTTTGGCGTAAACGACGATGGCGTTGCTGGATTCGTCGGCGGTGATGCTCACGCCATTGGGAAGCGGTGTGGAATCGTTGCTGTCCTGAATGAGCGTGGAGTTGGCGATCGGAGAGGGGAGTGTGGCGCTTGCCTGCCCGCTCGTTGAAGGCTGCGGCGCGGACGGTGAAATCGGATTATCGGTACCGCTGGCATTCCCAGAGTCCTTTGGAGGCTCTTTGCCAGTGTCGTAGAGCACCTTCTTGAGGACGACAGCCATATCTGCGGCACGGCCGTTTTGGATGGCATAGACATAAAGCTGCCGCTCGTTGCCGACGCCCGGTCTGTCCAGCCGCTCGACCCAATTGCCCAGTTGCGAGAGATAGCGCGGCTGCGGCGAGATCACGAGCACGGCGTTCAGCCGGTCGATCGGGACGATCCGAACCACGCCGGCAAGCGGGCTATGCTCGCCGCCCATGATCTGGTTGAGCTCGCGGGTGAGGCCGCGCGCGTCGGTGTATTTCGGCGTGAACATCGCGAAGGACATGCCCGCGAGCCAGTCCACGTCGAACAGCGCGACTTCGCTGACAACGGCCGCGCGTTCGGCCTGGGTTCCTTCGACGATAAGCACGTTGCGGGAAGTATCGGCATGGATGATGGCCTGCTGGGGCTGCATCGGCTCGAGCAGGTGAAGCATCTCCGCCGCGCCGACATATCTCAGCGGGACGATCTCGCCTCCGTAGCCCGGCTCCGATGTTCCGGCGGACATCGCGGTCGAGCTTTCGCGCGGGGCATCCGCAATAGGCAGAATTTTGTAGACGTTGTTGGTTTTCACGAGCGCCAATCCGTTGAGCCGGAACATCTGCTCCAAAACGGGCAATACATCCGCGCGGCCGAGCGGGCGGCTCGTCTGGATGGTAACCGTTCCCTGGACGGTCGAACCGATGGCGTAGTTGAGACCCAGAAAATCGCCCAGAACGGCTTTCGCCACATCGCGCACATCAGCGTTCACGAAATTGAGCGTGATTTGCCCTTCGTCGGATACCGTTGTGCTTGCGACGCGGGTGGCCACCGGTGCGCGTACCAGACGCCCGTTTCCCTTGATGATATCGCTGGCGCTTGGGCCAGGCTGCGCCATCGTATTGAGCTGGGGCGTCTGATCGGGTTTCGAGGCGTTGATTTCCGCCACAGGCAGAGCGGTGCCGGGAGTTTTGTCATCGGCTGAAGCCGGATTCCACCACCAAGCAACACACAGTATCGCGAGCACTACCCGCGAGCGCGAGTTCGCTCTCAAACAATTCAGTGACATACACCCAACCCCTTGGAGTCTCGGCGCGATGCTCTATGGGTTCTAGAGCGTAGGTTCGCCTGTCGAAGGATCGATGGGCGCCCCTTTAAGAGCCTCAGTCGCAACACTCCCATGCGCCGTGGGCGTGAGCAAGGCGGGCTTACCCGTACCCTTCGACGGTTGCGGGGTTGTCACGGCTGTAGATACGACAACCGGCGGGGGAAGCGGCGCAGCGGCTACCGGTGCGAGCAGGCCGGTGTGGGCTGCGGCATCCGGCGCCGGTTGCGGCGCGGCGCTCTGGGTTCCACCGACGAGAGGATTGCTTAGCGGTAATGTGAAACGCCCGCTTGTCGATGAAAGGGTTACTTGCGTGCTTTCGATCGTGTCGACGCGCCAGCCATCGATGATCGCGCCGGGTGCCGCGCTCAGGGTTTGCGACGTGGTCTTGTCCTTCAGCAGAGCCAGGATTTTTTCCGGCGCAATGATGACGCCGACGAGCAGAAGCTCTGACGGTGATCCACCGGTTGCATCCGGTTGGGTCGCATCCGGCACCGGCCTGCGGGCTGGATTAAAGACAGGTCGCTCATCGATAGCGGAAAAATTCTCCTCGGGCGGCGGGCTGAGAAGTTGGGGGGCGGCGAAGGATAGCCTTCGCGCATCGGCATTCACTGTCACAGGATGAATCGGCGCAAAAGCGACATAAGCCAGCGCGATCGCGAGCATCGCGCAGACGGCAATCAGACTTAGCGGCAAGAACTTGTTCATGGCGAACCGGCCCAGCGATATCCGCGGACAGTCCAGCGTACCTGCAGCGGCGGCGGATCGTTGGGAGCGCCCTCGCTTTGCCAGCTCTCCGCCATGCGGATATCGACGTCATCCAGAAACAGGTAAGGCGCTCCGGTTTCCAGCTTGTACGCCGTGTCTTTCAAGCGGTTCAGGGGTAGGGACAAATCGTATTGAATCGCCACCTTCTCAAACCCGTTGCTTGAACTCGGTGTGAGATTTTGCGCGCTGCGGACCTGCCCGGACTCGCGTTCGACAAGGCTCTTTATCAGGCCTTGCATATTGGCCGCGGCAAGCGCCGTGCTGCGTCCCTGCACAATGGCGCCAAGCGAAGCTTCGGTGGTGCTCATGGCCGCGTATTGGGCTTCGATCTGCGGCCGCGCCGCGACCTCGCTTTGATACGCTTCCAGCGTTTGCGCCGAAAGCGCGATTTCGTGCCGCTGGGCTGCAAAGGCGTCCAGGATTGGCGCCAGGATTATAAATCCGGCGATGGCCAAAATGCCGGAGAGGATCGAAAGGGCGAGCATGCGATTGCGAAGTTTTTCGCTGGTCATGACACAGGCCTTACTTTGAAGGACATGTCGAAACGCTCAAGATCGCCGCTTGGTCCCTGCATAAGGGGCGAACGGAATTGCGCATCGCTGAACATTGGGGACGCATCGAACGCTGCGATCAGCGATGCCGCGGCATGTGCAAATCCGTGGATGCGGACTTCGCCTTGCGACAGTTCGAATTCATACAGCCACGCGCCATTCGGCAATACACGCGACACCTCCGACAGAACCTGCACCGCCGCGGGACTCCGTTTGTCTTTCGAAAGAAGCGCTGCGCCTCTCTCCGACGATGCGATTTGGTTCTGCATGCGCTCCACGCTTCTGGCGGCGGCATGCGCGGTGTCGACGCGATCTGAAAGATCGTCCAACACGGCCTGACCTCTCAAATAGGTCGCGCCGACGAGACAAAGGGTCAGTGCGGCAACGCATGCAGCGAGTATTGGCACCAGACGCCGCCGGTAGACGAACGCGCGCGCAGCTTGTGGCGAAACCGGAAATGTACCGCCGGTTGCCGGCGCGTCGTCTTCGGCGAAGGCGATGGACGACGGATCGACCCCGGCAGAGCGGCATAGCTCCAGCGCATTGTCGACGTCATCGCGCCGGACCATGCGCAAGATCACGTCCAAGCCTTCCGCGTCCGGTGTTGCGAGATAATCGTAATAGATGTTCGCGGCGCCTACCGGGCTTTGACGCTCGACCTCGTGCCGCAGGATGTCGGGAAGATCGCGGCGGGCTGCGAGCGGAAGCCTGAGCTTGCGTTCCAGCGCACCGTCCGGTGTCAGGCGCAAGATCACAGGATCGGAAAGCCAGGACAGCGCCGGCGGGTCGCGCGGTATCGCGCGCGCGAGCGTTTGCGCCACCAGGCTGTCGCGAACGACACGCGCCAAAGGCGTTATCCTGCCGCCTGCGCGTTTCGCGACGATGATCTCGGACGGCAGGACGTTGATGTCGATAGTGCTGTTGCCGCCTTCCCAAAATTCGAGCAATCCGCGCGGGGCCATATCGCGCAGTTCACCGATCCACCAGGAAAAGCCGGCATCCAACCATGCGAAGGTCGCCCCGATGCCGTTTGCGGATCCCTGCGCTGCCATCATGACCCCTGACACGTTTTTGTCGCCGGATCATAGACGCAATCGGTTTCCGCCGAAATGCGCGGCGTGATGAAAAGCTCGGGCCAGGATTGACCGCTGCCGCGCGCAAAGCGCACACGAATGCGGATCAGCACGGGCAACCGGATACGGCCCGACCAGTTGTCCTGCCACACACGGTCGCCGAAATAGGCGAATTCAATATCCGCCGCGCGATCGATCAAGTTGTGCGTTTCGATTTTGCCGCCAGTTCCGTGAAAGGAAAGCGTAAGCCGCCTTTCGCCCTGCTCGGTATCGGCCGACAACCTCATCCGCGCGCAGAGCGCGCTATCCAGCGATTGTGGGGCGGGTGCGAGAAATTCTAAAGATTGCGGTGTTCCCGAAAAGTCGACCGCGGGAGGAGTGCCGTTGTCGGATGGAACCCTCCGCGGGCAGGCCCGCTCCAGCGTCTTGCGCAGGAACATTTGTGCGGAACGGGTGTCCTCCGTCGCGCTGTTGTTCCGGGTGCTCTGCTCCCACGCCCGCGTTCCGAACCGCAATCCCCCGAACAGCAGCACCATCAGCAGTGCCAGAACGGTGAGGGCGACCAGCAGCTCGACAAGCGTGAACCCTTCGTCCCGGACAGTCACGGCTGGGCCACGCGCAATGTGCTGAGCGCCCTTGTCTGCGTGCGCGTGCCATCGCGCCAGGACACTTCGGCCCGAACGGCGAAGGCATCGACCGGCCACGCCTTGCGGTCCTCCGCGGTTCCATAACGCGCAATACGGACGTCCCAGCGAAAGCCGTTGGAATAAACGCCGTCGCGTTCGCCTTCACGAAGCGGAATTTCGCTGCCCACGCGTGCGAGCAACGATTGCACCAGGGCGGAAGCCGTGGCTTCGTCGCGATCCTTGCGAGCGCGATCCAGCGCCGACGAGATGATTTGAAACACGACGGCAAGCGACACCGCGAGGATCGCCAGCGCAACAAGAACTTCTATCAGCGTGAAACCGCGCTCATTCCTACTCATCGATGGTGATCCGCCCCGTCAGCCAGTCGATGCTCACGCGATGCATCTTTCCCACCGTGACGGTGTCGCCTCGGGCGCTGCCATCCGGAAAGAAATCAATCTCCGCTGCGTCGCGCGCCGCAACGGAGAATCCCACGCCATAAGGCAGGCGCTTCTCTACGTTGCCGGGGAGTATGCGGTAGCTTTGCTTGTTCTGATCGATCACGACGCGGGTCTCGATGCCTCGCGCGAGAGCGGCCGACCGTGCGGTCCGCAGATCGAGCGCAAACGCGCGCGCGGCGGACAGGCTTCGTATGCCGGGAAGGCCAGCAGACAACAATGTCGGCGTTGCCGCGAGCAGAAGCCCGATAACCGCGATTACGACCAGAAGCTCGACCAGCGTGTAGCCGTCCTCACCAGTTCCGGATGGGCGGATCGGCGCCATTGGCAGCTCCTCCCTGCGGCCCGTTGCTCGAGAGATCGAACTCTCCGTGCTGGCCCGGCGATACATAGGTGTACGGATGTCCCCAAGGGTCCGTCAGGCTCGTGGTCTTCTTCACATAAGGACCATTCCAGTTCTCGATGCCCGCAGGGGCTGTTTCCAGCGCGGTCAATCCCTGCTGGCTCGTGGGATAGGAGCCGACATCGAGTTTGTAGAGATCAAGTGCGGAGGAGAGCGCCTCAACCTGCGTGTGCGCGGTCTGAACCTTGGCGTGGTCGAGATAGCGAAGGTATTGCGTTGTCGCGACGGTCGCCAGCAACGCCAATATCGCCAGAACGACCAGAAGCTCGATCAGCGTGTATCCCTGTTCGCCTTTGCGCGGCGTTTTCTGGCTCATTCGCCCCTCACATTGCCAGATCGTTGACGCTGAGCACCGCCATCAGAATGGAAGAGATCAGGCCCGCAACGATCAAACCCATGAATATCGTGAGGCAGGGCACGAGCAAAGCCACCAGCCTGTCGATTGTGTGCCGGACATCGCGCTCGTAAAGATCGGCCTGGCGCAAAAGCATCGCATCGAGCTGCGCCGTCTCCTCGCCGACGCGAACCATATCGAGCGCCAGCGAGGGAAATACGCCCGTGCTGGCAAGATAGCGCCCCAAACGGTCGCCTTCCCGCACGGCCGCGGACGCACCATGAACCGCCTCCGCGATGACGCTGTTGCCAAGTGTGTCCGCCGTCACCGTCAGAGCCTGCGGCAATGGCACGGCGTTTGCCGCGAGCGAACCCAGAATGCGCGCGAAACGCTCGACTTCGACCTTTTGGATCAGTTGCCCAATCAGGGGAAGGCGTAAAAGAAAGCCATCCCATCGGCGCCGAAATTCCTTTCTCTTTAATGCCTGTCCAAACATCACAGCCGTTGCAATCAGGGCCCCCAAGACAAGCCAGCCCCAACCCACGAGGAAACGGCCCATACCCATTACAATACGCGTCGATAATGGAAGCGTCTTTCCGGCGTCGGCAAACAAAGGCTCGAATTGCGGTAGGACAAAAACAAGAACCACGATGATCGCCAGCCCCGCTGTGACAAGTAGGACGGCCGGATAAACGAGCGCGGAAGTAACGGCTTCGCGCACGGCATGCGCGCGCGTCAGATATTCGCCAAGTTGCTCCAGTGCCCTTTCCAGATGGCCGCCCTGTTCGCCGGCGCGCACCATATTCACATAGAACTTCGGAAAGACCGTTTCCGCTGCCAGGGCATCGGCCAAGCCGGCACCATTGCGAATCTGCGCAAGCACCGATGCCAGCGGCGCGCGCAGGGATTTGGTTTCGTCGAGATTGCCCAGGATCACCAACGCCCGGTCCAATTCCAGCCCGGCCTTGAGCAGCGCCGCGAGTTCCTGCGTTGCAATCGCAAGGCTGCGCCGCGATATCCGACGCCGAAATATGTCTTGCGTGAAAATGCCGGCGAAATCCCGGTGAGGCCGCGCGGACACATCGTCGTTTGCTGCAATGGGGTAATGGCCCAGATTGCGGATTGCCTGAATGGCTGCCGGTTCGGACGGCGCTTCGAGCACGCCGGAGACGATCGTGCCGGAAGAGGTCATCGCGCGGTAGCGGTAGGTCGGCATCATCCCGCCCTTGTCGCGCGCAGAACCTCCTCCGCGCTGGTTTCGCCGGCGAGCGCCTTTCGCATGCCGTCGAGATGAAGCGTGCGCATGCCTTCTCTCCCAGCGATGCCACGGATGGCGCCGGCTTCGCTGTGGTTCAAAATGGCCTGACGGATGGCCTCCGATACCGTCAGCACTTCCACAATAGCCGCGCGGCCTTGATAGCCCGTCCCATCGCAGACATCGCACCCGACGGGGCGATAGAGGAAGGCCGCGCTTCCGGTGATGAGCGGCGCGATCTGTAGCCTTTCGATCATTTCTGTGGATGCTTCATAACGCTCGCGGCAATGCGGACAGATGGAGCGCACCAGCCGCTGGGCGACGATTCCGTTCAGCGTGGAGGTGAGTAGAAAATCCTCCACGCCCATGTCCAATAGCCGCGTCACCGCGCTGGCGGCGTCGTTGGTGTGCAATGTCGAAAGGATGAGATGGCCCGTGAGCGCCGCCTGAACGGCGATTTGGGCGGTTTCGAGGTCGCGGATTTCGCCGACCATCATCATGTCGGGATCCTGACGCAGGAACGAGCGCAGCGCGCTTGCAAAGGTGAGTCCGATCTGCGGCTTCACCTGCACTTGGTTGATGCCTGTGAGCTGATATTCGACGGGATCCTCGATCGTTAGGATCTTTTTGTCGGGGGTGCTGATTTCCGAAAGCCCGGTGTAAAGCGTCGTCGTCTTACCGCTGCCGGTTGGACCGGTGACGAGCACAATTCCGTGCGGCCGGCGCAGCAAATCACGAATAGATGCGATTGCACGTTCGTCGAAACCCAAGGATGTGTAGTCGAGTTTGAGGTTGCCGCGATCCAGAACACGTAGCACGACGCTCTCTCCGTGTATCGTCGGCATCGTGGAGATGCGGAAATCGATATCGTTGCCGCGAACGGCGAGCCTGATGCGGCCATCCTGCGGCATTCGCCGTTCGGCGATGTTCAGTTTCGCCATCACCTTGATGCGCGAAACGAGCGAGGCGCCGAGCTGCTGCGGTGGCGATTCGACTTCGCGCAACACGCCATCGATGCGGTAGCGAACACGAAGCGCGTCGCGCAAAGGCTCAATGTGAATGTCCGAGGCGCGCATTTCCACGGCGCGGGCGATGAGATGATTGGCCAGGCGCATGACCGGCGCCTCGTTCGAGCCATCGCGAATGCGTTCAACATCCTCGCCACTTTCGTCCGCTTCGCGGTCGCTTGTGCCATCGATGATGTGGCGAAGGGCCGATTTTCCCTCGCCGTAAAGGCGCTGAAATGCGATTTCAAACTCGGCGAGATAGGCGACGCGTGCCTGGACTGGCTTGCCAGCGGCGAATCGCGCCGCTTCAAACGCGTACGTGTCGAAAGGGTCCACCATTGCGACCGCGACGTGATCGGGCCGGTCCGCCAGCGGAATGATTTGCATCTGCTTGAGGAAATGTCCGTTGAACCGGTCCTCGAGAACCGGTTTTTCAGGGTAATCCCCCGTGTTGGCGACCGGCAGGCCTAGAAGGTTTGCAAGCGCATCGCTCACGTCGCGTTCGGAGACAAGGCCCAGCCGTGAGAGGACATGTTCGAGCCGCTCGCCGCTCTCGCTGGCGAGGCGTTGTGCGCGTTCCAGGGCAGGCAAGGCGAGCTTGCCGGTGTCGACTAAATGCTGGCCAAGCTGCGCCCGCAATCCCTGCCGAAGCGTGATCGGATCCGCCGTGCCGGCTGATGAAGGATGCGCGCCCAATCTGACCTCCCGCCCGCGTTATAGCATTTCCGCGCAGCCGGTCTGTGTGTTTCCTATTGCTTACCCCCAGGGTGGTGCGCAAAAGAAAAGCTCCGGGCGACTTTCGCCACCCGGAGCTTCGATTGTGTGGTCCGGTTTATTCTTTTGTCAGGGCCGGACCGTTCGGTGCACCGTCGGTGGTGTTGCCAAAGACATAGTTATCGCCGAACGACCGGATGATCCCGCTGCTGGCGGTCAACAACCCGGTCGGGTTTGCGCTGACGGTGGTGCCACCCATACTCAGCGTCGCATTCATGCCATTTGCATAGCCACCGGCGGAGGTGTTTCCAACCAACGCAGACCCCGTCATCAGGATCCTGCCCGGCGCCGTTCCCAATTTGGCGCCAATTTCCACTCCATCCGCATTCGAACTGAACATGCTGTCGCGAACGGTGACGGTTACGCCAGCGCCGCTTTGGGCGTTGTTGGTTTTTACGTTCACGCCGCCGCCCGCATTGTTCATCGCCGTGACGCGGTTAAGATTTGCAGTCGCGCTTCCGGTCCCGCCAGGCGCGATCAGAATACCGTCACCAAGGCCGTACTGGATTTCGGTATCAAGAACGTTCAGGCTCGCGGAATCTGTCGGGACGGAACCAGCGCCCGGCTCAAAGTCGATTCCCCCGTTGTTGCTGGGAGAGCCTCCGAAACCGAAGATACCGACATGCTCCACGATCAGGCCGGCACCCTGTATGAATTTGATGCCCGAAAGCCCCGGGGTGCCGACC
This sequence comes from Rhizomicrobium sp., assembly GCA_036488415.1. Lineage (GTDB taxonomy): Bacteria > Pseudomonadota > Alphaproteobacteria > Micropepsales > Micropepsaceae > Rhizomicrobium. Next base: position 75,831 of record DASXHQ010000138.1, on the reverse strand, counting down.
TTCTGAATGCCGTTGATCGTCAGGTTGCGTATTTTGACTATATCGGTGGCTGCCGCATTGACTGTGATGCCGTTGGTCCCTGCTACCAGAATTGAACCTACTTGGCCACCGATACCACCGCCACAGTCGAGCGTGATTGACTTGGTTATCGTCACGCCACCAAATCCGCCCGGATCCAGGCAATCGATTTCGCCGCCGGCCGCGGTCTTGGAGATGGCGCCGGCGAATGTTTTGCACGGCGCTGTACGGCTGCAGGGATTGGCGTCGTCGCCTACACCGGAAATCCATGTGCGTGACGCCTGTGCATTGGCAGGCACGGCGATAAGCGTGGCCAGCGCGAAGGCAGCCAGCACGCCCCATAAGCGTACCAGTTTTTTCATGTGGAGCCCCATTTTATGCGCATGATTGCGCGGATGGCCTGTGCTTCCCACAGGCAAACTCGCTAAGCGAGTCCGTGTGGACGCTATCACTCCCCGAAAGCACTGACCATCGGTGTATTGTGAATTGTGCACGTCACTGCAAATCGCTGTGATCCAATGCGGCGCACGAGCACCAATCCTGGAGAGAACTCAGTGTAAACGATGAACAATTTTGCTCAGCGCGCGCATTTGACGTCCTGCGCCACGGCACATTCATAATGGGCGCTTGCGACGCGGAATGAGGATTGCGATGGCCAAGGCGGCCAAAAATGGGAGCGCGCGATCACTGTGCCGTCTTCCTCTTCCTCAAATTTCCATATCGCGCCCAACGCGCAAAGGCCACGGACAAGCAGAAAAATGGTGCCCAGGGGCGGAATCGAACCACCGACACGCGGATTTTCAATCCGCTGCTCTACCGACTGAGCTACCTGGGCTTACCTTGGCTTTTGGCCGTCGGAAAATCCGGGGGCTTGGCCCCGAAGGACGGGTTTTTTAGGCGAGCGGGGTGCGGCCTGTCCAGCCTCTCCTCCACTATAGGAAAGCGCGTTTTGGCTATATGGGGGGCGAATGGCGGCCGCTGGAATGTGGGTTCTCCCACACGGCCGTGTCGGGCCTCAACATCCCGCACGCCCTTTGTTGCGGCCGCAAATCGTGGGGGCCGAGCTCAACAACATGCTCAACGAACACACGATCCAGGCGAGGATGGCGGCTATGCATGGCTGCTGCCAGCGGCACAGGAGATATCGGCTTTGGTCGCTAAAGCCCTGTGGCGCTGGAGGATTGGAAATTTGTAACAGTGGCTGATCGACTTCTCCGCTGGTTGCAACCCGAGTTTCGTTACATTTCAGAATGTTAGATGCTTACCGCGCGATGCGCGGCGACAACCACGATTTAAAGACATGCTCCGCTTTTAAGATACTGTAGAGGTAGTTGGGTTTGGGGGGCCGACACTATGTATGACAGGACAGCCAGGAGCGCGTTGCTCAACAGCGCGTGTTCGCGCGCGCTCATCATCGCATTGAGCACACCGATTGTTTTGGGTGCTTCGCTTATGTGTCCGGGACTGTCCTCGGCCCATGCCGGCTCCGCGCTGCCATCCGGCGGTCATTACGTTTCCGGCTCGGGTGCGATCTCCAAGAAGGGATCGACGGGCCTCGACGTGAGCCAGAGTTCGGCAACCGGCATTATCGACTGGAGCAGTTTCTCGCTGGGCCGGGGCAATGCGGTGCGATTCGACAACGGCACCGGCGCGACGCTGAACCGGGTGACGGGCGGAAATCTGTCCACCATCGCAGGATCGTTGAGCGCAACCGGTTCGCTCTATCTGATCAACCCGCAAGGGGTGATCGTGTCGAAGAGCGGCCGGGTGGTGACGGGCGGCAGCTTCGTTGCTTCGAGCCGGGACGAAAGCAATTCCGATTTTGTGGATGGCGAACGGCGCTTCCGCGGCAGTTCCAGGGGCGATGTCAGCAATGAAGGCGTGATCCGCTCCTCCAACGGCGATGTGGCGCTGATCGGGCACTCCGTCGCCAACAGCGGAACGCTGTCGGCGGCGCAGGGCACGGCCAGCCTGAACGCCGCCAACCATGTGCTGCTGGAGCCGGCGGGCAGTCGCGTCCTGATCGGCGGCGGCGGAGGCGATGCCAGCAACAGCGGCACGATCGCCGCCGCTCAGGCCCAGCTCAATGCGGCAGGCGGCAATGTCTATGCGCTGGCGGGCAACAATGGCGGCATCATCCGCGCCACCGGCACCAAAACCATCGGCGGCCATGTCTGGCTGACGTCGAAGACGGGCGATGTGACCGTTGCGGGCACCGTCACCGCCGCGAATTCGAATGGCTCGGGCGGCGCCGTCACCGCGCGCGCCGGCAACATAAATGTCTCCGGCAAGATCGACGCGTCGGCAACGACAGCCACCAGCACTGGCGGCAATGTCAGCATCATCGCAAAGGGCACCACCAAACTCACAGGTACCATCGGCCAAGGGCGGGAGCCGCGGCAAGGGCGGAGCCGTCGAGACTTCGGGCCACGATCTGAAAATCGCCGGAACCGTGATAGCCGGATCCGGCGGACGTTGGCTTCTTGATCCTTACAATCTGACGGTAACCAAGAGTGCCGCCAGCACTATCGACAAATCGTTGAATCACGGAACCAGCGTTACGCTAAAGACGAGCAGCAGCGGCACAAGCGGGGCGGGTACAGCTACGGCTGGTCCGGGTGACATCATAGTTGCCGCGTCTGTGAATTGGTCCGGCAATGCGAAGTTGACGCTGGATGCTTTTCGCAATGTGCAAATCGACAACGGCATAACAATAAGAAATACCGGAGCGGGAAATCTTGTGCTTGCGGCCGACACCAGCGCGCAGGATTCCGGCACGGTAATGTTCAAAGGCACCGGAAAAATCGATTTTTCGGGTAGCACGGGCGGCGTTTCGATTTTCTATCATCCCGCCTCTTACGCCGCTCCGATCAGCTATAAGACCTATGTCACGCTGCAGGCGGGCGACGCGTTCGGTGTCTACATGACGATCGACAACGCCAGCGATCTTCAGTCGATGCAGGACAACCTCACGGGAAGTTACACGCTGAACAAAAACATCAACGCGAGTTCGATCAGCAATTTTGTGCCGGTCGGCAGCAACAGCAGCGATACCAACACCACGCGCTTTAACGGCGTGCTCTCCGGCCGCGGCCATACGATCAGCAACCTGAATATATCATCCAATGCTGGCGATGTTGGGCTTTTTGGCGGCCTGGGCACGAAAGCCAAGATCAGCAGCCTCAAGCTTTCGGCGGTCACGGTCTCTGGAACGGAGGCAGGGACCGACGTTGGAGCGCTTGCTGGAAAAAATGAAGGAAAGATCACGGGCGTCAGCGTAACTGGCAATGTGACGGGTGCCGGCGATGCTCTTGGTGGTCTTGTAGGAGACAACGGCGGCACCGGAACGATCGCTTCGTCGAGTTCGGGCGCAATTGTCACTGACAACGATACGACGGGTGGGTTCGCCTATGTCGGCGGCCTCGTCGGCATAAATTACCACAGCATCTCGAATTCCTACGCAACAAACTCGGTTACCGAAACAGCTGGCACCACATCGGACATTGGCGGACTGGTGGGATGGAACAATGGCGGCGCAATCAGCGGATCGCATGCGCTAGGCAATGTTTCTACCAACGACAGCGGCGATTTTGACGACGTCGGCGGTCTCGCCGGCCGAAGCGGGTTTACCGGGACAAGCTCAATCACCACCTCTTACGCGAGCGGGAGTGTGAGCGGCGGCGGATATACCGCGAGCGTGGGCGGCCTTGTCGGCGCCGTAACGCAGACGAGCAGTGTCTCGAGCTCACATGCCTCCGGCAACGTGTCCGGCGGCGGCCAGTATGCCTTTGTCGGAGGCTTGATCGGCGATGTTACCGACACGACCGGATCGGTGACGAACGCTCAAGCTTCCGGATCGGTCATTGGCGGAATCGATAGCGATGACGGCAGCCTGATCGGCGCCAATGCCGGCACGGTTACCGGCAGCACGGCCACCGGATCGGTCAGTGGCGGATCGGGCAGTTGCATAGGCGGATTGATAGGTTACCCAGGTGGGGCAGGGTCCGGCTGCCTCTGACTCGAACAATCCTGACCGAATTGCTCAACGTCACAGCGTAAATTAGAACAGACTTGCGGGTAGCGGCAATCCTATCAAGGTGGTTGGCAGATATGCGTCTCATCCCATCTCGCCGTCGAGGAAGTCGAACACCGCTGCCTTGAACAGCGCATGCGGGATGGCGCTGAAATGGTCGCAGCCGGGCAGGGTGACGGCCTTGGCGCCGGGAATGATCGCGGCGAGTTCTTTGGGACCGCCGGCCAGCTCGTCGCGCGCGCCGGCGACCGCCAATGTATGAACCGACAGTCTTGAAACCTCGTCGGGTGTGAAATTCTCGCCCCGGCCTAGCGCACAGGCGGCTAGCGCCAGCCGGTCCTCGCCTTGTTCGTCGGCGAACTGGCGAAAACTTTTCAACAACGGTTCGGAAATCGCGTCGATTGATGGCGCGTTCATCGCATCTGCCATCGGCGTGCCGGGTGGCGGCGGATCGAACAGCTTACCGCCGATGCCGCCCAAGATCAGCTCGCCGATGCGCTCCGGCTTCGCCAACGCCGCCGCCAGCGAAAGCCGCGCGCCCATCGAATAACCGAGCAGGTCAGCGCGCTGAACGCCAAGATTATCCATGAGCGCGAAGATGTCGCCCACCATCGCCTCGCGGCCATAGGCTTCCGGCTCATGCGGCTTGCCGCTTTCGCCGTGCCCGCGCGCGTCGAATGCGACAAAGCGCACGCGCCGCCGCTCCAGCGCGCCATACCAGCCCATGCGCCGCCAGTTCTCATTACGGTTCGAGGCGAAGCCATGAACCAGAATGATCGGCCGCCCGCCGCTGCCGACATCGTCATAAGCGATCGAAACGCCGCCGGATGAAAATTCTGCCATGCCCATTCCCTAAGGCGGATTTCGCGATCAAGGCAAGCCGTGCCCCATTGGCGAACCCGCATCTCCGCCCTACCTTTCTCGCGGGATGGATGGGCGCTGCGATGATGATCCGGATTCTCACTGGCGCCGCGGTGGCCCTGTGTCTTGCTGCAACTGCGAACGCGCAGCCAAAAGCAACAGGCCCGGTGTCAACGCCCAAGATCGTGCTTCCGCTGCCAGCAAAGCCGGCCGCCGTTCCAGCGGCGAGGCCTGTAGGGCCCGCGCACGATCTCACCAAAGCTGACTTGGAGGCTTGGCTGGACGGCTTCGTGCCCTACGCCATCGGCCGCGCCGATGTGGCAGGCGCGGAGGTCGTGGTCGTGAAGGATGGCGCCGTGCTATTCAAGAAAGGCTATGGCGTCTCGAATGTGAAGACGCAGGCCAAAGTCGAGCCGGCGCGCACGCTGTTTCGCCCCGGCTCGATCTCCAAGCTCTTCACCTGGACTTCGGTGATGCAACTCGTCGAGCAGCACAAGATCGATCTCGACGCCGACATCAACACCTATCTCGATTTCAAGATTCCGCCGGCCGACGGCAAGCCGATCACCATGCGGGACTTGATGACCCATCGTCCCGGCTTCGAAGAGACGATTAAGAACCTCCTAGCCACCGATCCGAAGAAGATCGTGCCGCTACGCGAGGCGTTGGTGCGCTGGGTGCCTGAGCGCATGTTCCCGCCGGGCGAAGTGCCAGCCTATTCAAATTACGGCGCATCACTCGCCGGCTACATTGTGCAGCGCGTGTCGGGCGAGCCGTTCGAGCAATATGTGGAGCGCCACATCTTCGTGCCGCTTCGTATGGATCATTCGACCTTCCGCCAGCCACCGCCTAAAGCGCTCGCGGCCAACATGTCGAAGGGCTATGCGCTCGCGTCGGGCGAACCTAAGCCTTTCGAACTCATCCCTATGAGCCCGGCCGGCGCGCTGGCGACCACGGGCGACGACATGGCGCGTTTCATGCTCGCCCATCTGAACAACGGCTCTTATGACGGAGCGCAGATTCTCAAGCGCGAAACCGCGATGCTGATGCATGGCCGCTCCTATCCGGTGCCGGAAGGAACAGAGCCGATGGGGCTGGGCTTCTATCACGAGGACTACAACGGCCACGATGTCGTCAGCCATGGCGGCGACACGATCTATTTCCACAGCGACCTGTTTCTGATCCTCGACAAGGGCGTCGGTATCTATTTCTCGCAGAACAGCGCAGGAAAGCAGGGGCAGGGCATCCGCTGGCCGCTGTTTGTGGCCTTCATGGACCGCTATTTCCCGGCGCCGAAAGCCGCGGCGATGCCGACGCTGAAGACCGCCAAGCAAGATGGCGCGCTGATGGCAGGCAGTTACATCGCCAGCCGCCGGTCGGATTCCAACATGCTGCGCATCGCTTCGATGTTCGGCATGACCAAGGTCACGCTCAACAGCGACAACACGATCAGTTCGTCCGGTGAGCTGGATCTCGCCGGAACGCCGAAGAAGTACCGCGAAATCGCGCCGTTCCGCTGGCAACAAGTACATGGCACGCAGCAGTTCAGCGCGGTCGTGAAGGATGGCGCGGTCCAGCGCATCTACACCAGCGATCTGCCGCCCATCGTGGCGCTCACCCCCGCGTCGTTCTGGCAGGGTGCATGGAATCTCCCACTCTTCATCGCGATGCTGGCGATGCTTTCGCTGACGGTCGTGTTCTGGCCGATAAAGGCCATCTTGCGCTGGCGCTACGAGTCGCCGTTTCCGCTTAAGGGCCGCGAGGCGACGCTCTACCGGTTCTCGCGACTGGCGGCGCTATGCGATGTGGCGTTCCTCGGCGGATTCCTCGCGCTGTTCGCGTATGGCGACGAACATTTGGCAGTCTTCAGCTCTGCTTATGATTGGGCGTTCCGTCTTCTGCAGGCCATCGGCATCTTGGGCTTCATCGGAACGATCGCCTTGGTCTGGAATTTCGCGGCCGGCATCTCCAATCCGGTGCGTCCATGGTGGACGAAAGTGACTGATCTGCTGTTGGCAGCGGCAGGACTGGCCTTCGTCTATTTCGTGATCGCGGACAAGCTCATCACGCTCAGCCTGAACTACTAACCGGCAGGATCGTCCGGATATTTGGCTTTGACCAGAGACCGGACTTTATCTGCAACTTCCTGCGTGGTCGGATTGTAGACCACCATGCTGAGATCGGGCCTTCCATCGACGGCAAAGGCAGAAAATTCCATCGACAGTGAACCGGCGACAGGATGGTTCAGAACTTTCGTGCCGTCGCCATGCGTCTGCACATTGTTGTCGCGCCACATCGCCGCGAATTCCGGACTCGTCGCGCAAAGTTCGTCGACAAGCGATTGCACATTGCGCGATGCACCAGCACGCGCGACGTCCGCGCGGAACGATGCCACCACATAGCGCGCAACGCTTTGCCAGTTGGGCTGCACCGCCCGCATGCGGGCATCGCGAAACATCATGCGCAGGACGTTGCGCTCGCCTTCCGGCAATGTGCTGTAATCGGTGAGGACCACAGCGGCGGCTTTATTCCAAGCGATCACATCCCATGTCGCGGTGCGGATGAAAGCAGGACTGACTTCCAGCGTATCGAGCAGGCGCTGCAAACGTGGCGTGATGCCTTCGGGTGCGTGATAGCGAACTTCCGGCGGACGCCCCAAACCAAGCAGGTAGAGATGCTCGCGCTCAGCATCGGTCATCATCATGGCGCGCGAGATGCGATCGAGCACATCGGCGGATGGCGCGCCGCCACGTCCCTGTTCCAGCCATGTGTACCAGGTGGCACTCACATTCGCGCGTTGCGCCACTTCCTCGCGGCGAAGTCCCGGCGTTCGCCGCCGCGCCAAAGGAAGACCGAAGGACGCGGGATCAAGTTTCGCCCGGCGGTCTTTCAAATAGACTCCCAGCAGATTGTCGTTCGCAGCGGCCATCCTGTTATCTATTATACCTGTATAAACTCACTACTTTACCCGCATATGATAAGCGCCCACATACCCTTCGTCCAGCTTCGAAAAGGGTTTGACGGATGAAATTGAAAGACAAGCGCGTGCTGGTGATCGGCGGCGGCTCCGGCATCGGCCTTGGCATTGCCAAAGGCGCGGCGGAAGAAGGTGCGAGGGTCACTATCGCCTCGCGCAATGCTGAGAAGATTGCCGCGAAAGCGAAGGGCATCGGCGGAACCGCGGCCATCCTCGACGTCAGCGAAGAAGCGAATGTCGAAAAGTTCTTCAAGGAGCATACCGGCTTCGATCACATCGCGTTCACCGCAGGCGACACGGACGGCCTCAGCATGGGTGCGCTAACCGATCTTGATCTGAAGCAGGCAGCCAGCCGTTTCAACACGCGGTTCTGGGGCGCGGTCGCGGTAGCCAAGCATGGCGCGATCAAGCTGCCGCCCGGCGGTTCGTACACTTTCACCAATGGAATGCTCGCGCATCGGCCGATGAAAGGCATACCCATCGTTTCGGCCAGCGCGATGGCCGCGGAAGGGTTGGCGCTTGGCCTTGCCGTCGATCTTTCGCCCGTGCGCGTGAACTGCGTTTGCCCCGGGTTGATCGAAACCGAATTGTTCGCCCGCTATGGCGAAGCCCGCCATGACATGCTGAAGGCGATGGCGCGGAGACAGTTGATCCAGCGCCCCGGCACGCCCGAAGAAGCCGCGGAAGCCTATCTCACCTGCATGCGCAACACGTTCATGACGGGGCAGATCCTCAAAATCGAAGGCGGCATCGCGATCGCCAACTGATCGTTCTCGTTCCAAGACAAAGGAGAGTATCATGCGCGTATTCATCACCGGCGCGGCCGGGTTCATCGGCACCGCCACCACGAAAGAATTGATCGCAAACGGGCACGAAGTTGTCGGCCTCGCGCGGTCGGATGCAAACGAGGAAATCCTCCAGAAGTTGGGGGCGAAGGCTCTTCGCGGCGATCTCAACGATCTGGACAGCCTCCGCAAGGGCGCGAAGGACGCCGACGGTGTGATTCATCTGGCGTTCGTTCATGACTTCACCAAATTCGCGGAGAACGGGCAGATCGACAAACGCGCCATCGAAGCAATGGGTGGCGTGCTGGAAGGTACGAACAAGCCTTTCATCGTCACATCTGGCACGGCCATGATCGCGCCCGGCACCGTCGCGACCGAAGAGATGCGGCGGGAAGCCAATGAATTTACGCCGCGCGTATCGGAGCAGGCGGGGCTTGCCTACGCCAAGCGCGGCGTGCGCGCGATGGCCATTCGCCTGCCGCAAGTGCACGGCGAGAAAGGCAAAGCGGGATTGATCAGCTATCTGGTCGAACTTGCAAAGCCAAAGGGCGTCGCCGCTTACGTCGGTGACGGTGGCCAACGCTGGTCAGCGGCGCATCGATTGGATGTCGCGCCGCTCTATCGTCTTGCGTTGGAGAAGGGCGCGGCGGACGGCATCTATCACGCCGTCGGCGAAGAAGGCGTTCCCATGCGCCAGATCATGGAGGTGGTGGGCCGCCAACTGAAGCTGCCTGTGAAGTCGGTCAAAAAAGAAGAGGCCGGCGAGTATTTCGGCCCGATGGGAATGTTCGCGGGCGTCGATATGCCAGCGTCCAGCGCGTTGACGCAGAAGTGGCTGAACTGGAAGCCGAAACAGATCGGCCTGATCGAGGACATCAGCCAGCCGGGCTACTTCGCGGCCTAGCGGCCCTTGAAAGTTGGCGGCCGCTTCTCGAGGAAACTTTTGACACCTTCCCGGTGGTCCTCGGTATCGAACAGCCGGTAGATCTGTTCGATCGCCCAAGCGCCGATTTCGCGCGGATCGCCATAGCTCGTCTTGCGCAGACCCTCTTTCATCGCGGTGAGGGCGAGTGGCGGGTTGGCGGCGATTCGTGCGGCCAGCGCCATCGTGCGGGCCAGCAATTCGCCGTGCGGCACGACTTCGGATACCAGTCCGATGCGCAATGCCTCCTGCGCGTCGATTGCGTCGCCGGTGAAGAGAAGCTCTGCCGCTTTGGCGGGGCCGACAATCGCGGGCAGGCGCAGCAACCCGCCGACATCGGAAATCAGCCCACGCTTGATGAACAGCTCCGCGAAGCTCGCGCGCTCGGAAGCGATGCAGATGTCGGCGAACAGCATCAGCTCCATGCCCCATCCCATCGCCGCGCCGTTCACGGCGGCGATCACCGGCTTGTCGCATTCCAGCGCCGCCATCGCGGCGGGCGTCGCTTGCGGTTTGAATGTCGCCGGACGCGGCTCGCGCTTCTCGCCCGTCATCATTTCCTTCACGTCTTCGCCGGAGCAGAAGGCGGGATCGGCACCCGTCACCACCACGCAGCGCACCGCATCATCGGCTGCTGCCGCGCGAAAGGCCGCTTCGACTTCGGCATAGGCGCGCGGATTGAGGGCGTTGCGGCGGTCCGGCCGGTTCAGCGTCACCAGCGCCACGCCGTCCTCCAGCCGATAGCGCAGGCAGGAAAAATCTTTTGGTGCGATCTGTGGCGCGATTGCCATGCTGGACACTCTCCCGAAGTCCCTGAAATTATGAGAGTTTTTGTCCGCAGAGGAAACGGGCTCTTGCGCCACTTAACGTAGCGAAATCCTGCGATTGGCGTTCTTTAACACGCGCCCCATATAAGAAGCCCAGGCGGCGCCCGTCCGGACCGTTTCTTCGAGGATTTCCGTAAATGGTTGGTTTTTTGCATTGGGCTGGTTCGGTTGCCAAAGGCACCTTGAACGGCATCGCCAGCATCGTCCTGTTTTTCATTCTTCTGTTCATCGCGCTGTTTGCCATCGGCCTTGCGCGTGGCGACGGCCTGCCGGGCGACATGGTGCTGACCGCCGATCTCAGGAACTCGATGCCGGATTCCATGTCGCACAGCCCGCTCGGTTTCGGCGACAAGCCATTGACCGTCATGGATATGGTGCTGGCCCTCGACAAAGCCGGGCGCGACAGCCGCGTGAAGGGCGTCTTCATGCGCGTTGGCTCCGGTGACATTTCGATTCCGCAGGCGCAGGAACTGGGCGCCGCGATCCATCGTTTCCGCGACACCGGAAAATTCGTCGTCGCTCATTCGCAGGGTTTCCTCAGTGCTGGTTTGGGCGATTATCTGACCGCCGCCAGCGCCAGCGAAATCTGGATGCAGCCGGAAGCGCCGTTCAGTGCCGCAGGCACCGGCGCGGGCGCGATCTTCCTGCGCGGTCTGTTCGACAAGGTGCAAGCGGTCCCGCAAATCGCCAAGCGCGCCGACTATAAGAGCGCCGCCGATATGTTCATGGAGAAGGACTACACTGCGCCCGACCGCGAGCAGATGAACGCGCTGCTCCAGTCCTGGTACAACACGGCATCTTCCGGCGCCGCGGCCGGCCGCAAACTTGACGTGAAGGCGGTGATGGCCGCGTTCGAAGCCAGCCCGCAGTTCTCCGAAGATGCCAAGGCCAAGGGGCTGATCGACAAGATCGGCTATGACGATGACGCGAAGAATTACGCGCTCACGCATGGCGGCACAACGCATGCGGTCAACATCACCAAATACATCAGCGCGATGAACTCCGAACCGCAGTCGGACGCCCATATCGCGCTGATAACAGCGTCTGGCGACATTGTGGACGGCACAAGCGGTGGCGGATTTGGCGGCACCACGAACATCGCCGGCGATGATTATGCTGCGGCGATCCGCGCGGCCACGAAGGATTCGCAGATAAAGGCGATCGTGTTGCGGGTAGACTCCCCCGGCGGCTCGGTATCCGCATCGGATCAGATTCTGGACGCGGTGAAGAAGGCGCAGGCCGCCGGCAAGCCCGTCGTCGTCAGCATGGGGGCGCTGGCCGCGTCCGGCGGATATTACATCTCCACCTCAGCGAACAAGATCGTCGCCGAGCCCGGCACAATCACCGGCTCCATCGGCGTGCTCACGGGCAAAGTGTCGTTCGGCAAGTCGCTGGGCCTCATCGGTGTCGGCGCGGATGAAATGGGCGTCGGCAAGAATGCGCTGATGGGCTCCGCCCTTTCGCCCTACACCGAAGACCAGTGGGCCAACCTCAATCATCAGGCCGACGTGATCTATGCAGACTTCACCCGCAAGGTCGCCGCGGGCCGCAAACTGCCGCTGGAGCAGGTACAGCAGATCGCCAAGGGCCGTGTGTGGAGCGGCGCCGATGCGCAGTCCAAGGGCCTCGTCGATCAGATTGGGGGCTTCTGGACCGCCGTGGCGGACGCGCAGAAACTCGCCGGTCTGCCGCAGACCGGCGCCGTCGCGTTCAAGCGTTATCCGCAACACAAGGGCATCTTCGCGGCGCTGGGCTCGGCAATGGATGGCACCGCCGCCGGCGTCCATGCCATGCAGGGCCTTGCGGCGATCGAGAACATCCCGGCCGCCCGCGCCCTGATCCAAGCGACCTCGGTTGCGCAGCGCAGCGACCTGGAATTACGGGTGACGAATCTGCCCATCAATTAACAGTTCCGATCCGCCGACGCCCTGCTTTGCGGCCCCAAAAAAGGCCAAAAGGCATGGCGTTTCCGTCGTTTGTGCGCCGTTGGCGCCATCTGATAGAAAACGGCCATGACCGATACAGATGTTCAAACGGCGATGTCCGATAAGGAAGCCCAGGCGCTGCTGCAACAGGCCCTTGGCCATCTTCGACGCGATCAGGCGATGGAGACCGAGGCGGCGCTGAGCGCCATTTTGAAGACACGGCCCGCCGATCCAGATGCACTCCAACTGATGGGCGTCCTGCGCCGCGCGCAGGGACAACTGGAAGAGTCTGAACAGTTTTACCGCAAAGCGCTCTCGGCCAATCCTGCTCTGCCGCAGGTGCATTTCAACTTGGCGAATCTATTGCGCGCGATGGGCCGGTTGGACGACGCCGTCGCCGAGCATCGCGAAGCGGTGCGCCTCAAGCCGAACTATGTCGAGGCGCATCTCAATCTCGGCCTCGCATTGTCGGAGATCGAAGACCTGGAGGGTGCCGAGAAGAGCATCAGACGCGCGCTTCATATCCAGCCCAATTTCCTCCTCGCCAAACAAAGCCTGGGCGCGGTTCTGAACCGTCGGGGCAAATCCAAGGAATCCGAAACGGTTCTGCGCCAGGCATTGGCGGCGGCGGGCTCGTCGAACCCCCGGCAGATCGCCGCGCTGGAGCACAATCTCGGTGTAACTCTGACCAGCCAGAACCGCTTTGGCGAAGCGTTGCAGTTGTTCGATTCTGCTCAGACCAAAGCGCCGGATATGGCGCATGTCGACTACGCCCGGGCGAACGCGCTGCAGGGCATTGGCGATTTCGATGCCGCGGTCGAATTCTACCGCCGCGCCATTGCTAAGAATCCACTCGACATACAGGCGCACAACGATCTCAATGGATTGCTGTATCGCCGCGGTGACGACGAACAGTTCCTGCGCTCTTATGACGAGGCATTCGGGCTTTTCCCGACTGCGGGCGGCTTGCCGCTGGCCAAGGCGAATTTTCTTTTCATCAAGGAAGACTTCGACAAAGCGCGGGACGCCTTTGAAAGCGCCGCCGTGGCGTTGCCCGATCTGGCGAGGCCGCACGACGGATTGGGCATGGTTCATGCCCGGAAGGGCGACTTCGAGGCTGCAATCCGTGAGCACGAGATCGCCGTTGCGAAGGAACCACAGAACGGCGATTTCTGGCGCAATTTCGGCGAAACCCTTTCGCGTGCCGGCGACGCAAAGAAAGCGTTGTCCGCGCTGGAGCGCGCGCTGGAGATCAACCCGAACGATCAGGCGGCGTTGGCATTCTCCAGCGTCGCGATGCGGCAATTGCAGGATTCGCGCGACGAGATTCTCAACGACTACGAGCAGTTCGTTCAGGTCTTCGAAATTGTGCCACCCGAGGGCTATGGCGACGTCGAAAGCTTCAATCGCGATCTCAACCGCTTTCTCGATAGTTTCCACAGCGACAAGCGCGAGGCCATCGATCAATCGATCCGTGGCGGCACGCAGACTATCTATGACCTGTTCGGCCGGCGCGAGCTGGAGCTCATCGACCGCCTGCGCGCGCGCATCGACGAAGCCGTGGCAGCTTATATTGCGCGCCTGAAAGACGCGTCCGATCATCCGCTGCTGCGCCGGCGCAGCCGCGATTTCGCCTATTCCGGCTCATGGTCGTCTCGCCTGCGCGATTGCGGTTATCACGGCAATCATTTCCACCACAAAGGCTGGATCAGTTCGGCCTATTACCTCGAGGTGCCCGGCGCGGTGGAAAACGAGCAGGCAAAGGAAGGCTGGCTGAAGTTTGGCGAGCCCTATTTCGATGCCGGGATCAAGGACCCAATCCGGCGAACGGTTCAGCCGCAGGTTGGACGCTTGGTCCTGTTCCCATCTTATATGTGGCACGGCACTGTGCCGTTCCATTCGACCCAAACCCGCACCAGCATCGCCTTTGACGCGGTTCCGAAGTAGCCGACTGCGCGCCTTTGGGGGCGATGTATTTACAGCCCCTCCCAGGGAAGCTCACGACATAATTTGCGACACTTCTGAGAGAAATGTGAGATACTTCCGCCGGGGTCGATGGATTTCGTTCGGTGGCAGCACAGGATTTGCGCGTGGTCGAGCTGACCCAGCGCGCTTTCGATGCGATGGCAAGCGGGCGGACGGATGAAGCCACCCGTGTCTGGTCTCAGCTTCGTCTCATAGATCCGGACAATCCGCAGGCGCTTTTGCATCTGGGACAGGCGGCGCAGCGGCAAGGCAATATGGCCGCTGCCCTGGACCTTTTGGGACGCGCTGCCATCGGTCTGCCCAAAGACGCGGTCGCGCAGCTCAATCTGGCATTTGCCGCGAAACGAGCAGGGCGCCTGGACATCGAGCTGAAGGCCTATGAATCCGCCCTCATCGCCGATCCTTATTGCTACCCGGCGATGCTGGGCAAAGCCGAGCATTTCGAAAAGTCCAGAAAGCCGCGCCAGGCAGCGCGCTTCTATAAGGACGCGCTGAGCGTCGCACCGCCGGAAGAGCAACAGCCGCCTGAGCTTTCACAGCAATTCGCGCATGCTCGCGATGTCGTCCGCGCAAACGCCGACAACATGGGAGCTTTCCTCGAAGCTCGGCTGAGCAAGCTCAAATCAGCCTATTCAAACGAAAAAACCGGTCGCTTCGACGAGTGTGTCGGCGTGGCTGTGGGGCAGAAGAAAGTCTACGTATCGCAGCCGTCGCTCCTGCATTATCCCGGCGTGCCGGCGACGCAGTTCTACGAGAGGGATCAATTTCCGTGGCTCTTGCAGTTCGAAGCCGCGACGGAAACCGTCCATAGCGAGCTGACATCGCTACTGCGCGAGGACGCGGGTGACTTTCAGCCATACGTGGCCTACAAGCCGGGAACCCCCGTGAACCAATGGCACGAGCTAAATCATTCGCCGCGCTGGAGCAGCTATTTCCTCTGGAATCAGAGCCAGCGCATCGACGCGAACTGCGCGCGCTGTCCCAAGACCGCAGCACTTATCGAAAGCCTCCCGTTAGTGAATATCCCTGGTTATGCACCAACGGCGATGTTCTCCGTGCTCCTGCCGCATACCCGAATCCCCCCACATACGGGTGTCACCAACGCGAGGCTCGTCGTCCATCTTCCACTGATCGTGCCGGACAAGTGTTATTTCCGCGTGGGCAACGACACGCGCAAAGTGGAGAGGGGCAAGGCTTGGGTGTTTGACGACTCCATCGAACACGAAGCTTGGAACGACAGCGACGAGACGCGGATCATTCTCATCATCGACACCTGGAATCCCAATCTCAATGTCGCCGAACGCGATCTGGTTCGAGAGCTCCTGGGCGGCATGCGGGACTACTACGAGGAAGATCTGTCGGTGCTGGGGCAGGACCGGCCGCGCTAGGCAATCTCTGAGCGAGGTGTTAAATCGGCCCGTTCAGGCCGGTATGGGAGCTTTTTTTGACAACCGAGGCAGCGGAAGAGGTCTCCCCGAAATTAGGCTTCCTTGAGACCGGCGAGACAGCCGTTCCCCTTGAGGTCGATACCTCGCCCAATTTTGCCCAGTGGCTCGGCGCTCTGGATGTGAGCCTGGTTTTCACGGCCTATCAGTCTAGCAAGCTTGTCTTTGTTGGGCGCGAACTCGAATCGGAGAAGCTGACTTTTTCGGAGGGCAACAATATCCTGCGCTGCATGGGCCTGGGGGTCCATGCGAGTGGCAGGGCGCTCACTGTCGCGACCAAGAATCAGCTGGTACGGTTCGACAACCGCGTTCCGCCCGCCTTAACCTATGAAGGCCACGACGCCATCTTTGCCCCACATCGGGTCTGGGTGACGGGATATCTCGACACCCACGATGTGGCCATGATGGCGAACAAGTCGCTGCTCTTCGTGAACACCGCATATTCGTGCGTCGCGACCGTCATTGATGGGTACAGCTTCAGGCCGTTCTGGCAGCCGCCTTTCATCTCGGCGCTTGAACATGAGGATCGCTGCCATTTGAACGGCATGGCAGTGGCGAACGACCGCCCGTATTTCGCGACCGCTGTTTCCGATACCGACACGCCCAAGGGCTGGGCCGACCGGATGGCAGACGGCGGGGTGCTGTTGGATGTGGTGTCGGGCGCCACTCTGATGAATGGGCTTTCGATGCCCCACTCTCCGCGGATACATAACGGCCGGCTCTGGATGTTGCAGACCGGTCTGGGCGCGTTAGGGTGGGTTGATCTGGCCACGCGCGAGTTTCATCAAATCGCCTTTTGCCCCGGTTTCGCGCGGGGCCTCGCTTTTTTCGGCGATTACGCCGTCGTGTGCCTCTCCCTGCCGCGCAGCGACGAGAAGGACTTCAGTCATCTGCCGCTGGGAAAGGCTCTGGAAGAGCGGGGCGAAGAACCGCGCTGCGGCCTGATGGTGGTGGACATTCGCAATGGCGAGACCGTCGCGTGGCTGACCGCTACCGTTGGCGCCCGCGAGCTGTTCGACGTGGGTTTCCTGCCCGGAGCACGAAATCCGCGGGTCATCGATTTTCAGAACGAAGAGATCAACCGCGTCATCAACTACGATACGCGTTGACCCCCCTGCTTAACCGCGCAGGCGTGTAAGAAGCCCTTTCAGACTTGGATGTACGATAGGCGTCAGGGAGCCGGAAGCGCTACCGGCTTATCTGCAGTGTCTAACGTGAGACGGCACAAAAAAAGGCGGCGGCCTTTCGGGCCGCCGCCATTCTTTGAAACGCTCTGGCTAGCTCAGAACTTGAACGTGCCGGAGACGAACAACTGACGTCCATTGATGTCGTAGACACCCGGGAACGTGTTGGAGTTGTTCTCGTTCGCGTCGATACCTGAGTCCACAACCGGCGGCTTCTTGTTGAAGACGTTCTGGACGCCGGCCGTGAGGCTGAGGCCCTCGCGAACGTTCCAGACACCGGTCACGTCGAAGTACGACACGGACGGGATCATCTCGTCGATCGCATCGAAGTTCGCCGGGGTGACCGTGCAGGTGCCGACCGCGGCGCCAATGCAATGATCGGTGTCGAACTTGACCGAACCGATGTAGCGCCAACGCGCGGAGAGCAGAACGTCGCCGGAGGCATCAGTCCAGTTCACGCGCAGGTTGAAGCGATACTTCGGATCCGGCACGCCACAGAAGTTGCCGTAGTAACCGGCGCAGTCGCCCAGAGGCTGAGACGAACCACCCTGCTGCTTCCAGCTATCCTGATAGGTGCCGTTCAGGTTGAACGCCAGCGAACCAGCATCGTTCCAGCCCACTGAGGACAGGTCCGTCTGATAGTTCAACCCGACGTCGACACCTGTCGGGTGCAACAGCGCGGTGTTGGCATTCAACTGCCCGATATAGCCGGTCGGCGTGATGAAGCCGCCTGTGCCATCGCGCACGATCGCCCGACACGCCGGAGAAGCGGCCTGCGCTGCGACACTGGTGATACCGCCGGTCGGGAAGTAGCAGGCATTGAGCGCGCCTTGCGGGCTGCCCTGGTTCGTACCGATCGCGTTGGTCACCTTGATGTCGTAATAATCGACAGTCGCCGTGAACCCGTCGAAGAAGGTCGGCGTGAACACGAGACCGAAGGTCTTAGTGTCCGCGATTTCCGGCTTCAGGTTCGTGTTACCGCCGATCAGCACGTTGCACTGTCCAGCGTTACAGGTGGACGGCTGGGCCGCGCGAGCGCCGGTGGCTTGGCAAAGCGCCGCCAGATTACCTGTCGGATGTTGGCTCGACTGGCACGGGTCGGTCGCGGAGTCGAGGCCGATCGACTGCGGCGTGAACAGTTCCGAGATGTTTGGGGCACGAACGGCACGCTGCCACAATGCACGGAATTTGAGGTCGTCAATCGGCTGCCACGAACCACCGTACTTATAAGTCGTGGTAGCACCGGCGTTGCTGTAGCTCGAATAGCGGTAACCGCCTTCAAGCGACAGGTCTTCGACGAAGGGCACACCCTGCACGATCGGAATCTTCACCTCCCCGAAGCCTTCCGTAACATTGTAGGCGCCGGAGACTGGCGGAACCGCGCCTGACAGGCCGAGCGCATTGCCGCTCGACAGGATGTAATCCGGACGGACGCGGCCCTGTTCCTGACGATACTCGGCGCCGAGCGCAACAGCGATCGGATCCTTCGCCCATGGAGATTGACCGCCGATCGAACCAAGATCGCCAGCCACCGAACCGGTGAGGACGCGCTCTTCGACCTGTGTCAGCAGCACATAGTTCACGCCGTCATAAGCCAGAACGCCCGAGTTGAACTGCCCAGGTGCAGCCGGATTCAGGTTATAGATGTTGAACGGCACGCAACCGGCATTGCCCGACTTACAAGAGAAGCCGCTCGGTGACGTCGGATCGGTGACGACATCGATCGAGTCCTGCAGGTTCTTGTACGAGACGAAGCCGGTGTTCCACTGCTGGCTTTCGGTTTTGCCGTACTGGGCCGAAACGTCATAGTTCCAGCCGTAACCCAGATCACCCTTCGCACCGACAACCATTTCAAAGCTGTCATAGGTGAACTCGGTCTTACGTGGACCGAAGTCGAGCATGCGCTTGGCAAGCAGGATGTGGGCGTTGTCCGTAGCAGCCGGAGCCGGCGTACCGAACAAAAGGTCCTTCTGCGCGGCGCTGAGGAACGGGTTGTCGCCGTTGACTTTGAAGTCGAAGAAGCTTGTCGGCGTCGAGGCAATCGCGGTGTTGATGCGATTGTTCGAGTACATCACGCGCGAGTAGAGATCGAGACCCTTATTGATTTCGTAGTGGCCACTGGCGCCGAAGTTGTAACGGGTCTGTTCCGTTTGGTTCAGCTGCTGCGGGTTGAAGTTGAAGGTCGAGCCGGGAGCAGGCGCCGTACTGGTGGCCGTGCTGCAGGTATAGGTTCCCGATGTATTGAACTGATACCGGCCGAAGTTCGTGAGCGTATCGGGCGTACCGGTATAGTGATAGCAGGGGCCACCGAATGCGTTGGGACCGCTGGCGACATAGAACGCACCGTCGGGAATCGAACCGGAACCGACGACGTCGAAGCCCGGCGTACAAGAACCGGCCTTTGCTTCGCCTGATGTACAACCGTTCGATACAAGCGGACGATCACCGAATTTACGCGTGCCCTGGCCGGTAGCTTCACGGTGGGTATAACCGCCCCACATCGTGACGTTGCCTTTGCCGTCACCGCTCGAGAAGCCGAGGATGCCGTTCATGTCGGCCGTCTGGCCGTCCAGCTTGTAGTCCGGATAGGCCGAATAGGTGCCGGTGATTTCGGCGCCTTCGAAGTCCTTCTTGAGAAGGACGTTCACGACGCCCGCAATCGCGTCCGAACCGTACACAGCGGATGCACCGCCGGTCACGACTTCGACGTGATCAATCATGGCAACCGGGATCGCATCAAGGTCGACCGAACCGCCGACGCCGGCGGGGACGTAGCGCTTGCCGTCAATCAGCACCAACGTGCGCCTTGAGCCAAGGCCACGCAGCGATACCGTTGCGGTACCATCCGAAGAAATGTCGAAGCCCGATGTCTCGCCGCCGACGTTCTGCGGCAGTTCGTTCAGGAGCGATTCGGAGTTGACGGCGCCCTGCAACTGGACGTCCTGCTGGCCGACGACGGTAACGGGCGAAGTCGAGTAAAGGCCGGTCTGCGGAATGCGCGAACCCGTGACGACCACGGTTTCGACCGATTGATCTTGCGCCATCGCCGGAGCGGCGAGGCCCAAGGCTGCGGCCGACGCTGCTCCGAGGAGCAAGGACGCGCGCAGACTTCTGTTCATGTTGGCTTTATACACTTGGGAACCCCCTTGGTTCGTTCGTAACGACAAACTGCCATCAACGGGACAGTTGCCGGATGGCAGCTACGGCCTAGCGCAGGGTCTCTGCGCCGCAATGCCCGTTTGAACGGCAAGGTACGGGCGAGTGCATCTGGGGTCAAAATGGAATCGGCCAAACGCCGACATATCCAAGCGCCATGTGGCTTTTCTGCATCTGTTTTGTGAAGGTGAGGCAAGTTATTGCCGCGGCAGATGGTCCTGTAGAAACAAATCTTTGGCGCGGCCTCGGCAAGTCTCGTTAACAGTCGCGGCTCTCGCTTTCGTGAAGTGGATTTCGGCCGTCGAAAGGCCGAATTTTGGCAGGGTGATTCTCCGATGACGACTCTGCTGCTCACCCACCCCGCCTGCCTCGACCATGTTCCGCCACCAGGCCATCCCGAAAGCCCGGATCGGCTCCGGGCTGTCCTTCGGGCGCTAGAAGGGTCCCCATTCGCCAGTTTGGAGCGGGCGGCGGCCCCGAAAGCATTCCGCGAAGGGCTTCTGGCAGCGCATGATGCAGCACATATCGATGCCGTGCTTGGCGCGCTCAATGACGAAGCGCAGCACAATGGTTATGCGATGATCGACGCCGACACGATCATGTCGCGCGGCTCCGCGGAAGCCGCGTTGCGTGCGGCTGGCGCTGTGACAGGCGCGGTCGATCGTGTCGTCGATAAAGAAAACAAGAATGCGTTTTGTGCCGTGCGTCCGCCCGGTCATCATGCGCCGCGCGATCGCGCGATGGGATTTTGTCTTTTCAACAATGTCGCGGTCGGTGCGTTTCATGCCCGTAAAATAAGGGCTTTCGAGCACATCGCCGTGATCGATTTCGACGTGCATCACGGCAATGGCACCGAAGAGATCTTCTGGAACGAGCCTGATATGTTTTACGCGAGCACGCACCAGATGCCGCTCTATCCCGGCACCGGCGCGCCGAGCGAACGCGGCGTCGCGCAGAACATTTTGAATGTTCCGCTTGCGCCCTATTCGGAAAGCGGGGCCTTTCGCGCGGCGATGTCGAACGCGATTTTGCCCGCGGTGGAATCCTTCGCGCCGGATTTCATCTTCATCTCGGCGGGGTTCGATGCGCACAAATCCGACCCGCTGGCGCAGCTCGAACTGACCGAAAGTGACTTCGGCTGGGCGACCGCGCGGATCTGCGAAATCGCGGAAAAAGCCTGCGGCGGGCGCGTTGTTTCGACCCTCGAAGGGGGGTATGACCTCCACGCCCTGGGGCGCTGCGCCGCCGCCCATGTAAGCGCGCTGATGGAGGCGTAAATGGCAGCAAAATCAAAGGCTAACGATACGCCCGTCGATCAGCTCTCGTTCGAATCCGCGCTCAAGGAGTTGGAAGACATCGTCGGCCGGCTGGAGCAGGGAGAGGTCGATCTGGAGGACTCCATCGCGCTCTATGAACGCGGCCAGGCGCTGAAGGCCCATTGCGAGAAGAAGCTGAAGGCGGCGGAAGGTCGGCTGGAGAAGGTTGTTCACGGGGCGAAGGGACCGGAAGGTGTCGAGCCCGCCGATCTCGGCTGACGCTCTGCCATGAATTCGCGCGTCTCCCTCTTCGAACCGGCGCTGGCCGACGCTGCCCTTCTGGCAGAGCAAAGTCTCGAAGCGTTGCTGCCGGCGGTCGCCGGTCCGGAGTCACGCGTACTAGAAGCGATGCGTTACGCAGCGCTGGGTGGTGGCAAAAGGTTGCGTGCCTTTCTCGTCATCCAAAGCGGTTCACTATTCGGTATCGACCGCCGGTCGCTCGGTCGCGTCGCGGCGGCTGTGGAATGCGTTCACGCCTATTCGCTGGTGCACGACGATCTGCCAGCGATGGACGACGACGATCTCAGACGCGGCAAACCCACGGTTCATAAGGCTTTCGACGAAGCCACCGCGATCCTGGCGGGCGATGCGCTGCTCACGCACGCCTTTGCGCTCATCGGGTCGCCGGAAGCGCATGGCGATCCCTTCGTGCGTTGCGAGCTCGTCATCCGTCTCGCCCATGCTGCCGGTCACGCGGGCATGGTGGGCGGGCAGATGATGGACATGACGTTCGAAGGCAAACAGCCGTCGCTGGCGGAGATCACACGCATGCAGCGCATGAAGACGGCCGCGCTGATCAATTTCTCCTGCGAGGCGGGCGCGATCCTTGGCAAGGCCTCGCAGCCGATGCGCAACGCACTTCTCGCCTATGGCCAGGAACTCGGACTCGCATTCCAGATCGCGGACGATCTTCTGGATGTGGAAGGCGACGCGAGCGAAATGGGTAAAGCGGCCGGAAAAGATGTGGGCCGCGGCAAATCCACCATCGTTTCGATGCTGGGCGCGGAACGCGCGCGAACGCACGCAAAAGCGTTGGCGGAACAAGCGGTTCGTCACCTTGATTTGTTTGACGGGAAGGCGGATTTTCTACGGGCGGCGGCTGAATTCGTTGTGGAACGGCGCGCCTAGCCGCGATGGGATTTTTTATGGGCCTGCCCAGCAAATACACGCTTCTCGATCGCATCCACTACCCGTCCGATCTGCGTCAGCTTCCACGTGAGGATTTGCGCAAGCTTGCCGACGAACTGCGTCAGGAAACGATCGATGTGGTGTCCGTTACGGGCGGTCATCTCGGTGCGGGGCTTGGCGTGGTCGAACTCACCGTCGCGCTGCACTATGTTTTCGACACGCCCTATGACCGTCTGATCTGGGACGTCGGTCATCAGGCTTATCCGCACAAGATTCTCACCGGGCGCCGTGATCGCATGCGCACCTTGCGCCAGGGCGGCGGGCTGTCGGGGTTCACCAAGCGCGCGGAGAGCGAATACGATCCCTTCGGCGCCGCGCATTCTTCAACCTCGATCAGTGCCGGCCTTGGCATGGCCGTGGCCCGCGATCTGAAAGGCGAAAAGCGCAATGTCATCGCCGTGATCGGCGACGGCGCGATGAGCGCGGGCATGGCCTATGAGGCGATGAACAATGCCGGCGCGCGCAACGAGCGCCTCATCGTCATCCTCAATGACAACGACATGTCCATCGCGCCACCTGTTGGCGCGATGAGCGCCTATCTGGCGCGCGTCGTTTCGAGCAAATCTTATCGGGGCTTTCGCCGCTTCTGGAAAATGGTGTTGAGCCGTTTCCCGGGCTCGACCGAGAAACTCGCCAAGCGCTGGGAAGAATACACGCGGGGCTTCTTCACGGGCGGAACGCTGTTCGAGGAACTGGGTTTCTATTATGTCGGCCCCATCGACGGGCACAACCTCGATCATCTGATCCCGGTGCTGGAGAATGCGCGCAACGACGCCAATAGCGGACCGATCCTGATCCATGTGGTGACGAAGAAGGGCAAAGGTTATGCGCCCGCCGAAGCCAGCGCCGACAAATATCATGGCGTGGTGAAGTTCAACGTCCTCACGGGTGAGCAGAGCAAATCCGCCGCCAAGGCACCGCAATACACCAAAGTATTCGCAGAAGCGCTGATCGCTGAAGCGGAGAAGGACAAGCGCATCGTTGCCGTGACCGCCGCGATGCCCAGCGGCACGGGACTTGATCTCTTCGCCAAGAAATTTCCGGATCGCTGTTTTGATGTTGGAATCGCTGAACAGCACGGCGTGACCTTCGCCGCCGGTCTTGCTGCCGAAGGCATGAAGCCATTCGCTGCGATCTATTCGACCTTCCTGCAGCGGGCTTACGACCAGGTCGTGCACGACGTGGCGATCCAGTCGCTGCCGGTGCGTTTCGCGATGGACCGCGCGGGGCTTGTCGGTGCTGATGGCCCGACACATGCGGGATCGTTCGACATCACTTATCTCGCCACGCTTCCCGGTTTCGTCGTGATGGCGGCGTCCGACGAAGTCGAGTTGATGAACATGGTGGCGACGGCGGCATCAATCGACGACCGCCCATCCGCATTCCGCTATCCGCGTGGCGAAGGCTGGGGGCTGGAGCGCCCGAAAGCCGGAAGCATTCTGGAGATCGGCAAGGGCCGCGTGCTGCGCGAAGGCACATCCATTGCGATTTTGAATCTTGGCGCGCGTTTGCAGGAATGCCTCGTCGCGGCGGAGAAATTGTCCGGCTACGGACTGTCGGCCACGGTCGCCGACGCGCGCTTCGCCAAACCGCTGGACGAAAACCTCATTCGCCGCCTCGCGCGCGAGCACGAAGTTCTCATCACCATCGAGGAAGGCGCCGTCGGCGGCTTTGCCTCTCATGTGATGCAGTTCCTGGCGCTCGAAGGCGCGTTCGACAAGGGGCTGAAAATCCGTCCGATGACCTTGCCCGACCGCTTCCTCGATCAGGATACGCCAGAGAAAATGTATGCGGCGGCGTATCTCGACGCCCGCTCCATCGTTGCGACGGCGCTGAATGCGCTGGGCCGCGAGAAAGAGGCGCTCGCCGCACGCGAGAGCGCCTGAACGGCACTATGCCGTCTCCTTCCAATCGCGCCGACGTCTTTCTGGTCGAACATGGCTACGCGCAAAGCCGCGCCGAGGCGCAGGAAGCGATCGAAGCCGGGCTTGTCTTTGCAGGTGGACGGCGTGTTCTGAAACCGTCACAACGGCTCAATGAGAGCGCACATATCAAATATCAGCGCGCGCATCCCTTTGTCTCACGCGGCGCGATGAAGCTGACCGGCGCACTCAACCATTTCAAGCTGGAGCCGCACGGCCTTGTGTGCCTCGACATCGGCGCATCGACCGGCGGCTTCACCGAAGTCCTGATCTTACGCGGTGCGGTGCGCGTCTATGCGGTGGATGTCGGTCATGGGCAGATGAATCCCAAACTCGTCAAAGACCCGCGCGTGGTCCTGCTCGAAGGCGTGAATGCGCGCGATCTCTCGGCAAAACAGATTCCGCAGAAGCCGCAGGCCATCGTTGCCGATGTCAGTTTCATCTCTCTTAAGCTGGCATTGCCGAACGCGTTGGCGATGGCCGAAAGCGGAGCCTGGCTGATCGCACTGGTGAAGCCGCAATTTGAAGTCGGCAAGGAAAATGTCGGCAAGGGCGGCATTGTGAAGGATGAAGCCGCGCAGGATGCAGCGCTGGCTGAGATCGCACGCTGGTTGTCCGAAGATCAGAAATGGTCCGTCCTCGGTACGATGGAAAGCGCGATCAAGGGCGGCGACGGTAATCGCGAATTTCTGATCGCGGCCAGGAAGCCATGACCATCTGCCGCCACTTCGGAACCTGCGGCGGTTGTTCGTTTCAGGACATGCCGGACGATACTTATCGCGCCTTGAAACGTGGCTTTGTCGTCGATGCGTTGGCGCAGCAAGGCCTTGAAAGCGCCGAAGTCGATAGCGTCGTCGAAGTGCCGCCGTATACGCGTCGCCGCGCGGTGTTCAAGACGGCAAAGCGTGGCGGCGCGGTGCAGATCGGCTTTCACGCCGCGCAAAGTCACGCCATCGTCGACATGCACGAATGCCTCGTCATCACGCCACAGCTGTTCGCGATGGTCGGAAGCTTGCGCGAATTTCTCACGACGCTGCTGAACGACGGCGAGGACATCGAAATCCACGCCACCGATAGCGACACCGGAATCGACATTGCCGCGCGCTGGTCGCGCAAGCTTACGCCGGCCATCTCTGCCGAGATCGGGCGCTGGTCGCAGAAGCACAGGATCGCGCGTGTCACGCTGAACGCAAACATCGCCACCGAATTCGCCGCGCCCATGATGCAATTCGGAAAAGCGCGCGTGACGCTTCCGCCGGAGTCGTTTCTTCAACCCACCAGGGAAGGCGAGGCCGCTTTGCGCGAGAAAGTCATCGCCAGTGTGAAGAACGCGAAGAACATTGCCGATCTTTTTGCCGGCTGCGGTACCTTCACCTTTCCGTTGGCAGAGAAGGCGAAGGTCCATGCCGTCGAACTGGACAAGCCGGCGCTTGCCGCCATCGCTGCCGCCGCGCGCGCCACGCAGGGCCTGAAGCCCATCACCACCGAGGCGCGCGACCTGTTCAAGATTCCGCTTTCCGGCGACGAGCTCAAGCCTTTCGACGCCGTGGTGCTCGATCCGCCGCGCGTGGGCGCACAGGCGCAGGCGAAAGCGCTGGCGGCATCCTCCGTCCCCCGCATTGCCTATGCGTCATGCAATGCCGAGAGCTTCGCCCGCGATTCCCGTATCCTTATCGATGGCGGCTACAAGCTCGGTGCCATCACCCCCGTAGACCAGTTTCTCTGGTCGTCGCATATTGAACTCGTTGCCGCCTTCGGAAGATGATGCGGCCGGGGGGACCGGATGCGTCTTGTCACTGTTGTGTTCGCATTGGCTTTGGCCGTGTTTGCGCGGCCGGTGGCGGCAGCGGATTTTTCCGATTGGGGCGCCATCGTCGTCGCGGGCGATCACCACGCCCATGATGGCGGCGACAGCGAAGTCTTCGACGATGGCCGCCACGATATTGGTGTCGCCTTGCAGCGCCTCGGTTTCAAGCGCGACAACATCGAGGAATTCTCCACGCAGCCGCAAAAATACACATCGCCCGCGCCGCTGCCATCCGATCCCGGTACCATCGCCAGCAGCCTGTGGGATCTCTCCACGCGCACCAGCGCGGGCTGCCTGATCTATGTCACCTCGCATGGTTCGCCCGATGGCGTGGTGATCGGCAACGATATGTTCGCGCCGAAGGATTTCGCGCGCATGGTGAACAATGCCTGCGGCCAGCGGCCCACCGTGGTTGTGGTATCGGCATGCTTCTCCGGTGTGTTCGTTCCCTATCTTCAAGGCGCCAGCCGCTTCGTGCTCACCGCCGCGAGACCGGACCGCACGTCCTTCGGTTGCGGGCAGTCAGACCACTACACCTTCTTCGATCAATGCTTTCTGTCCTCCATCGCCGTCGCGCATGACTTCCCCGATCTTGCGGACGAAACGCGCCGCTGTGTCGCCACGCGCGAAGTGAAGGAGAAGATGTCGCCGCCGTCCGATCCACAGGTCGCCATTGGCAGCGGCGTGACGAATTTTCCCCGC
Source organism: Rhizomicrobium sp. (assembly GCA_036488415.1). Taxonomy (GTDB): domain Bacteria; phylum Pseudomonadota; class Alphaproteobacteria; order Micropepsales; family Micropepsaceae; genus Rhizomicrobium. The sequence continues at coordinate 48,777 of DASXHQ010000138.1, read as the reverse complement.
TGGTAAATGGCCGGGTCGCGGACATCCCCCCACTTGGTAGGCGCGCCTTGTCGGCGCATAATCGCGCCATGGCCGTATCTCGCACCCAGCAACTCGCCTTCGCCGGATTGCAGACGGCGCGCGTTGCGTTCTATGGCGCACATTATCTCGCCGCGCGGCTGGTGGCGCGCGACAGCTTCACCGCCATCGAAAAGCCGGAACATCCCATGCCGTCGCTGGCTGCGATGGCGCGGGCGATGACGGAGCTGTTCGCGCAGGACTGGAAGAATGTGGAAGCCGGTTTGTATCCCGCGCCGCTCAATATCCTGAAGGAAGCGCACCGCGCGATGGCGAGCATTCACTATTTGCGCGACATTCCGAAGGTGGTGAACCGCCAGAAGCGCCATGGCCACAGCGAAGCGCGGAAAAAGGTCGACGCAAAGAAGCTGCCGCGCTATTTCCAGCAGAATTTCCATTACCAGACCGACGGCTATCTCAGCGAAGATTCCGCGAAGATTTATGATTTCCAGGTCGAGGCGCTGTTCGCCGGCACCGCAGAGGCAATGCGCCGTCGCGCATATGTGCCCATCGCGAAATATCTGGAGAGCCGCGACGCTGCGAAGACCACGCTGCTCGATATCGGCGCTGGCACGGGACGCTTTTTATCTTTCGTGAAATCGGTGCAGCCGGAATTGAAGGTCACGGCGCTGGATTTGTCCGAGCCTTACCTCGCCCGTGCCAAACGCGCATTGCGCCATGCGAAAGGCGTGAAGTTTATCGAAGCCGCCGCCGAGGACATGCCGCTGAAGGACGCGAGCGTCGATATCGCCGTCAGCATCTATCTCTTCCACGAACTGCCGCCGAAAGTGCGCGCCGCCGCCGCAAAGGAAATCGCGCGCGTGCTGAAACCCGGCGGCATCTTCATCATTGCCGACACAGTCCAGTATGGCGACCTGCCGGGATTCGATGGCTTGATCGACGTCTTTCCGGAATTGCTGCACGAGCCCTATTACAAGACCTACGCGCAAACCGATCTCGACAAGCTGTTCACCGGTCTGAAACACACCGGCGACGACATCGCCTATCTCACCAAAATCAGCCTTTTCGAAAAGCCAAAATCCAGGAAGCGCTGATCTTGGCAGGCATGAAGCGCGATATTCGGCTTCCCGCGCCATACCTGAAGCGCGTCTGGCTCGATCTCGATAGGGTTGAGCGCCCTGAGAGTTATCCGTTCGTCCTGCCGCTGTTCAAGAAGGGCTTTGAACTCGATTTTGATAAGCCCATCACCATCATCGTCGGCGAGAACGGCACGGGAAAATCGACTCTGCTCGAAGGAATTGCCGCGCTCGCCGGATATGACGATGCAGGCGGCGGCAAGGGCTATGCGCCCGTGGACCATTCGCGCGCTATCGAAGCTAGTGGCGGCGTGCTCTCCAAGGCATTGCGTGCGAGCTGGCTTCCGAAGATCACGCGAGGATGGTTTTTCAAAGCGGAGACATTTTTTTCCGTGTCCCGATATCTGGATTCGGTTGGCTCGCCATCGGCAGATTTTCTATCTCATTCCCACGGCGAAGGCTTTCTTCGCTTCTTCGAGGAGCGATGCGACAGACAAGGACTGTTTATCTTCGATGAACCTGAGTCCGCGCTTTCGCCGTCACGACAGATGGAATTTCTTAAATTGCTCCAGTTGATGGACGAAAGTGGGAAGATACAGATCATCATGGCGACACATTCGCCGATGCTGATGGCCTATCCGAACGCGCGGTTGTTGCGGCTGACGAAATATGGATTGGAACCGGTCGCGCTGCGTGACACCGATCACTTCAAGATATGGCGCGAGTTCTGCGAAGACCCGGAAACTTTCGTGCAGAGTGCACTGGAAGAATAGTCGCTATCCCACTTGTCCCCGGTGCCTCAGCGCATGATCGGCCAGCACGCAAGCCATCATCGCTTCGCCCACGGGCACGGCGCGGATGCCGACGCAGGGATCGTGGCGGCCCTTGGTCGTGATGTCCGTCTCGGCGCCTTCTTTGTCGATGGTTTTGCGTGGCGAAAGGATGGAAGAGGTCGGCTTCACCGCGAACCGCGCGACGATGGGCTGGCCGGTTGAGATACCGCCCATCACGCCGCCGCCGTGGTTGGAGAGGAATTTCGGCTTCCCGCCTTTGCCCATGCGGATCTCGTCGGCATTCTCCTCGCCGGTGAGCGAGGCCACTGCCATGCCGTCGCCGATCTCCACGCCCTTCACAGCATTGATGCTCATCAGCGCGCCGGCGAGATCGGCATCGAGCTTGCCGTAGATTGGTGCCCCTAGGCCCACGGGAATGCCTTCGGCCACCACTTCGATGATCGCGCCTACGGACGAGCCCTTTTTGCGGATGGCTTCGAGATATTGCGTCCACGGAGCAACGGCTTTCGGATCGGGGCAGAAGAATGGGTTCTTCGCCACTTCGTCCCATTTCCAGCGCGCGCGCTCGATGGTCTGCGTGCCCATCTGCACCAGCGCCCCGCGCAAGCTCACTTTCTTGTAGAGCGAATTCAAAACCTTGCGGGCGATGGCGCCTGCCGCCACGCGGCTGGCCGTTTCCCGCGCGCTCTGCCGTCCGCCGCCGCGGTAATCCCGCACGCCATATTTGGCCCAATAGGTGTAGTCCGCATGGCCCGGCCTGAATTTGTCGCGGATGTCGGCATAGTCCTTGGAACGCGCGTCCACATTCTCGATCAGCAGCGCAATGGGTGTGCCCGTGGTCACTTGTGCTTTCATCCGCTCGTCCTGAAAGACGCCGGAAAGGATTCGTACATGATCGGGCTCGCGCCGCTGGGTCACGAATTTCGACGTGCCGGGGCGGCGGCGGTCCAAATCCGCCTGGATTTCCGCGTCTTTTAGAGGAATTCCGGGCGGGCAGCCATCCACCACGCACCCAATAGCCGGCCCATGGCTTTCGCCAAAGGTTGTCACCCGAAAGAGTTGGCCGAAGCTGTTATGGGACATTTATTTGCGATAACCAGCTGTTGCAATGCGGAAAATACCGTCCTATTAGGCTTTTGCACATGAGCTTCAAGAAAACGTCAATGTTTGAGCATTTATAGACACTTGCAGAGTTGTTCCGGGAAATCTACTAAGGGCGGGCAGGTGGACTCGGAACCTGCTGGAAGTTTTATGCATTGGTATACGTATTGTGTGCCAGAGGCAGTTTACAAAGGGGACTGACATGAAAACGCGTATCACCGGAATTTTGCTGGGTGCTGCTCTCGCTCTTGCGCCCATCAGCGCAATGGCGGCGGATAGTGCGGCGCAGCAGGGGCCTTTGGCCCCGGGTGAGGCTGCCGGCGTGGAGAAGGCCTCCGACTGGTCTTGGGATCATAACAGGACTGCGTACCTCATCGGCGGCGCCGTGGTTGTCGCGGCGGTCATCATTATCGCGTCCGACAACGGCAACGGCCATCACACCAGCGCTACCAGCACACACTAGACATCGTCGGACACAGCTCGCCTCCCCCACAGATCGCATGATTACGGCGTGCGGTTGTCTCATGCCGCGACAACGCTTTGCGTTGTAAGGGCGTCAGTTGCCGGTTTTGGGCTTGGGCGCTTCCTTGAGATAGGTGTCGAATATCCAGCCTTGGATGTTGCCGGCCCGCACCATCGTCCAGTTGCCGTCCTTTCGGAGCACGGCCACGCCGGTGCCGCTTGAGATAACCGACAGCGTGACCGAAGACGATTTCGGTCCGGCGTGTAGCCGCGCAGAACGTGCAACGACGGCTTTGGGCTCCGGCGCGCTAACGGGCCTGGCTGTCGTCTTTTTCGCAGGTTCTGGTGCGGTCTGTTGACCGAGGCTGCTGCCGAAATTGGGCACGATCTGTGCCATCGTCGTGTCGATCTGGTATTGCCAGCTATAGGGAAGCATCGGCTCGACATGGGGAAACAGAATGACGGGCACGACAACAAGTACCGCCACCACGACAAGATCGCGAACGAGCCGGCCGGTCGGCTTCGCCTGGGCTTCCTCCTCGCCTGACTCTCTGGGCGCGCGTCCCGCGGCATATAGCTGGTTCTCGCGCACGATCTGATTGAGCCGCGCCAGCTCGCTTTCACGTATGGCGAGATCGGTCTGCAGGGAGGTGATCTGATCGTGGAGCTGCGCAATTTCGCGGCCGCCATGATGGTTGTGCACGCTATGCGCCATTTCCGCACGAAGTGTTGCCACCACCTGTTCCGCCTCCCGCGCGCGCGCCTCCGCGTCGCTTAGCGCGGCTTCGGATCGCGCTCTCATCTTCGCTTCAAGTGCAGAGAGCTTTACGGCTTCGCTTTTCTCCCATTCCATCTTGGCCCGTCCGAGGGCATCGGCGAGTCCGACTTGAATGCCCTGCTCGACGGCAGCTTCCAGCGCAGCAGCCGCCCCGGTCGCGGATGGTGCCGAAGATGCCGCTGGTGTCCGATCCGCCAGTTCGGTGCGCGCCGCAATCAACTCCGCGCGCGTGCGATCATGCTGCGTGGCATCATTGGCATATCTGGCGATCTGCGCGTGTGCGTCCCCCAGGGCGGCCTCGCGTTGGCGCAGATTTTCCGTTGTAACAGACAGTTCGTCCCGCAGCTTCAGCTCGACAAGAGCCGTTTTCGCAGCAGCCTCGCGCAAGGCGATCGCACCATCCGCTTCGGCGCGCGCGCAACGCGCTGTGAGTTCGGCGGCTATCTTGTCCGCCTGTTTTTTCCAAACCTGTTCTGCCGTGGCCAAGCGTGCCGCTTCCTCGCCTGTCCGCGTGGCGGACGCGGCATTGAGCGCGTCGATTTCCGCCCGCATCTCCCGCTCGATCCGCGCGATGTCCGAATTTGCACGGAACAGCGCGGCATCGGATTGTTCGGCGCGGGCGGTCATTTCCGCGAGCGCTTTCGATAGTTCGTCCTGCCGGGCCCGATCCATTTCGGCGTGACGTGTGCCTTCGGCGGCCCGTTGTGCATTCACTGCGGCCAGTGCCGCTTCTGCTTTTTCCGCGCGCGTGGTCGCCAGGGCCCCGGCTTCTTCCATCTGCCGCAGCCGGTCCTCGCCACTCCTGTTCGCAGCGGCCAGCGCGGCATCTTTCGCCTCGCGCTCCCATTGCGCACGCGCCGCCGCAAGCATTTGTTCCGCGGCGGTCTCGTTCCCGGCAATCAAGGCATCGCGTTCGGAATGCCATTGCTTGAGCTTTTCCTCGAGTGCCAGAGCGGCAAGCCCGTTTGTCGCGGCAAGCTGTTCCTGCAACTGCGTTCTGGTATTCTCTTGTGCGGCGGCGAGTTCGTCCGTGCGCTGGGCAAGTTTGCGATCTCGTTCGGCTATTTCGGACTTGAGCTTTTCCACCTCGCTCTTCAGGCTTTTCATATCGCGATCAGATGTCGCGGGGGTGCTGCTGCCCGGAAGTGTTGGAGCGCTCGCAGGCTTGCCACTGTGCCTCACGGGCACGTCGAGAACCGCAAGAGTGGAGCCCTGCTGTTCGATATCAACAACACGCACCGACAGCGAATGCTCTTCGAGCGCATCTTCGCGCACGAGATATTGGAGCCCGTCCAGCTCATCGCATCTGAGCGACCAGGAGCGGTCGCCATTGTTTCGTCCGCGCGACAGCCGCGAATGCTGCTGCATGCGTTCGACGCGAAGGGCTAGCGTAGTCTGGGAACGATACGGAGCGACAAGAGGCGCGAGGTCGAGCGGAACGGAGCGCATGTCCTCCGCTTGCGCCTGGTACGCGCGCGGACGCGCCGCCGCGTTCGAGGGTCTCGTTGCTGCCTTCAGCGCCATGACACCGCTTCATTATGTAGGGCGCAACCGGCGCGCCGCTCGCGGAGAGTCTAGGCAGAATGGCGATAAAGGCCGGTTAGGGTTTTAATTAGAATTTCAACCAATTCTTCGGCTGCGACGCGTCAAATTGATCAATTTGAATCGATTCTCTGCACGCTGTTTCCTCGGGCGAGGAAGAGTACGCCTTGTTTCTCGTCGAGTTCCGACATCTCGCCCCAGCTCAGCCCCTGAAAAAGCCCCCGCAGAATGCGGGTGGCCGCGCCGTGACTGACGGCAAAGGTGTCGATCCCGATGTCTGCAATCCAGCTTTCGATCCTTGCCGCGACGTCTGCATAGCTCTCCCCGCCGCCGGGTACGCGCACCTCGCCCTTGTTGCCCATGCGCTTTGCGTACGCGCCAGGATCGCGCGCTTCGGCTTCGGCGTCGGTCAATCCGTCCCAGCTTCCCAGATTGATCTCCATGATGCGTTCGTCGGTCGTATAGCCGTCGCGCGGCAAACCGATCGTCTCGCGGATGATCTCCATCGTCGTGCGCGCGCGCGGAAGCGGGCTGGAAACATAGGCGAGGGCAGCGAAATTGGGCGCTTCGGCCTTCAGCGTCGCCGCGATGGCGCGCACCTGCTCGCGGCCTTTGGCCGTGAGCGGCGTGTCGCGTGTCCAGCCCTGGAAGCGCTTCTCGACATTGGCCTCCGTCTCGCCGTGGCGGCAGAAATACAGCGTCACGCCATCGCGCAGCCGAAGCGGCATTACTTCACGACGCCGATGTCCGGCGCGTCCACCGCCTTCATGCCGACGACGTGGTAGCCCGCGTCGACATGGATGTTCTCGCCGGTCACCGCGCTACCGAGATCGGACAGAAGATAGAGCGCGCTGTTGCCGACTTCCTCGATGGAGACGGCGCGGCGCAGCGGCGAATTATATTCGTTCCACTTCAGGATGTAGCGCGAATCTGCGATGCCGGCGAAAGACAGCGTCTTGATCGGGCCGGCGGAAATCGAATTGACGCGGATGTTCTGCTTACCGAGATCTTCGGCCATATAGCGCACGGTCGCTTCCAGCGCCGCCTTCGCCACGCCCATCACATTGTAATGCGGCATGACTTTTTCGGCGCCATAATAGGTGAGCGTTACCATCGAGCCGCCCTTCGTCATCATCTTCTCGGCGCGCTGGGCGACGGCGGTGAACGAATAGGCGGAGATGTTCATGGTGTTCTGGAAGTTTTCGGGCGTGGTATCGATGTAACGGCCCTGAAGCTGGTTCTTGTCGGAGAAGGCGATGGCATGGACCAAGAAGTCGATGCTGTCCCACTTCTTCTTCAGCTCGGCGAAGGCGTTGTCGATGGAGCCTTGCTGGGTCACATCGCAATCGATCACGGCGGCCGGGTTCAGCGGAGCGACCAGCGGCTCGACGCGTTTCTTGAAGGTCTCGCCCATATAGGTGAAGGCCAGCTCCGCGCCGGCCTTGTGCAGCGCCTCGGCGATGCCCCAGGCGATGGAGTGGCTGTTGGCGACCCCCATAATCAGGCCGCGTTTGCCCTTCATCAGGCCGCTTGTGGACATGAAATTCTCCGAAATCGAAAGACGGGAAAGACATCTCTCGGCTACGGGGATTTGTGACGGAAATCAAGCATTTCGACCATCGTGACAGGTCCGTCACCTTGCCATTGACGGCTCCGAGTCTGGCTTTCACTGTTGCGGCAGGGAACAAGGAGAAATGCACATGGACAAGCCAACCGGATCGGGATTCGACCCAAACAAGCTCGCGGCCGTTCCCGGCGCGATGCGCGGCGTGGTGGATGCGGGCGATCTGTCCGGCATGGTCACGCTAGTCTGGCGCGACGGTGAGGAGGTCCAGCTCAATATCATCGGCAAACGCGATATCGCAAACGACAAGCCGATGACGCGTGACACGCTGTTCCGCATCGCCTCCATGACCAAGCCGATTACATCCGTTGCGGCGTTGATGCTGATGGAAGAGGGCAAGATAAAGCTCTCCGATCCGATCACCAAATGGCTGCCCGAATTCGCGCAGATGAAGGTGCTGAAGGACCCGAAAGGCCCGCTCAACGAAACCTATCCCGCGCCGCGCATCATCACCATCGAAGACCTGATGACGCATCGTTCCGGCTTCGCTTATGGCTTCACTTCCAGCGGCGCGCTGGGAAAGCTGCACGAGGATGTGCTGGGCCAGCCGCTCGACAACGACAAGACGCCGGACCAGTGGCTGGCGGCGCTGGCAACCATTCCGCTCACCTATCCGCCGGGACAGCAACTGCATTATTCCCATTCGACGGAAGTGTTGGGCTTCCTCATCGGCCGCGTTGCCGGCACGACTTATCGCGACTTCATCATGGAGCGCATCCTGACGCCGCTCGGCATGAAGGACACGGATTTCTATGTCCCGAAGGAAAAGCGCGACCGCGCGGCCGTTGTCTATCAGCAGGATCAGGTGACGGGGAAACTGAAACCGTTCCCGTTCCCACAATATGATTCACCGCCGGCCTACACCGCGGGCGGCGGCGGGCTCATCTCCACGCTCGACGATTACCTGCTCTTCGCGCGCATGCTGCTGAACAAGGGCGAGTTGAACGGGAAGCGCTATCTGAAGAAAGAAACCTTCGAACTGATGGCGCGCAACCATCTCACCGATGCGCAGCGCGAAATACCGTTCCTCGGCATGCCGATGTGGTCCGGCCTTGGTTTCGGCCTCGGCCTCTCTGTGGTGATGGATGCGCAGAAGCACGAATGGATGGGCGCGGGCAGCAAGGGATCTTTCGGCTGGCCCGGCGCGTTCGGCACCTGGTGGCAGGCCGATCCGGTGAAGAACATGATCCTCATCTTCCTCATTCAGAACTATACGCCGCTGACGCCTGACATGGCGGGGCAAGCGGTCGCGGGCGGCGCACGCATGGGCGCCCGCGTGGCGTGCCCGATGTTCCAGAAGATGGTCTATGGCGCGCTGACGGACTGAGATTTCATATTTCGGCGCGAGACGAAGCTTTGGCGCAGGTGTAGATGCTATCGTCTAATCCAGCGAAACAAAGGAGATCCGCATGCCGAAGTTCCTGGCCGTCTATACAGGCTCAGCGCCGTCCGCGATGCCGAGCGAGGATACTATCGCCAAGGGCATGGCCGCGTGGACCAAGTGGATGAGCGATCACGCCAAGTCTGTCGTCGAAACCGGCGGTCCGCTTGGCAAGACGCTCAGAGTATCCAAAAGCGGCATCGCCAATGCGAGCAACAATCTCTCCGGTTACGTGATTGTGGAAGCCGCGTCGCAGGAAGAAGCGGCGAAGATGTTCGAGAACCATCCGCATTTCGCGATTTTCCCCGGTGACGGCGTGGACGTGATGCCGGTCATGCCGATCCCGACACGCTGACACCATGATTGCTTGGAATGCTATCATATGATAGCATTCGTCATGGCCCAGCTTCTTGTCCGCGATTTGAAGGAAGAAACCGTCGCCGCGCTCAAAAAGCGCGCGAAAGAGCACGGCCGCAGCGCCGAAGCGGAACACCGTGCGATTTTGGAAGCCGCCCTCAAGCAAAAAAAGGAAGATTTCTGGGAGCGCGCCGATCAGATGCGCAAAGAGCTTGAGGAAAGCGGCCGCTCGTTCACCGACTCGACCGAACTTATCCGGCAGGCGCGCGACGAACGATGACGGTCGTTGTCGACGCGTCCGTCATCCTGAAATGGATTTTTCCAGAGCAGGGAAGTCAGGCCGCTGCCGCTTTGAGATCGTCCGATCTCATCGCGCCATCCATCTGGATCGCGGAGGCCGGTAACGCGCTGTGGCGCAGAGCCGCTCGCGGTGAAATCGATTTGACCCAAGCACGCCGGCTTCTACGCGAACTGCGTACGGCACCTCTTACCGTCTTTGAAATGGAAGATGATTTGGACGCGGCTTTGTCGTTATCCGTCGAGTTGAACCACCCAATATATGATTGCTTGTATCTCGCGCTTGCCGTACGGCAAGACACCCATTGCATCACGGCAGACCGCCGGTTTGCAGCACTTGCTTCAAAGCGCGCAGAGCTGCGCGGGCGCGTCCAGCCTTTGACCTAGCGTTAAAGCGATAATGATAGAACCGGCTCAGCCTTTCGTGCCGTCGAGGTAGCGCATGTCCGGCGCGGGCAGTGGCGCGGGTTCCGTGAACACCGTTTCCGGCACGGGATCGGTGGGAGCAGGGATATGCGTCGGATGCTCCGGCCGGAAGGTGCGCAGCATACCCAGCCGCGCGTCCACCAGCGTGTTCACTTCGGTCGGGATGTTGGTATCGGCATTGATCTTGATGCGCTTGGCTTCGGAGGCGCTAATCGGTTCGGCGTGATGGCGGCCCTTGTTCATCAGCTCTTCGACGACGTAATCCGCCTGGTCCTTCGGCTTGTGCTTGTCGTTGAGAATGTCCATCGCGCGCTTCTTGGCGGTCTTCTTGTGCTGATCGACGAGATATGAGGTCAGCAGCACGCTGTCGCCGATGCGCTCCTTGGATTTGTCTTCCTTCAGCTTGTCGAAGGCTTCGGCGGGGAAGCCCGCATATTGCGTGTCGATAGGGCCGAGGAATGCGTCCTTGCCCATGTGGATGAGATCGGTGGCCAGCGCGATCACCGTGCCGCCCGACATGGCGACATAAGGTACGCAGGCGAATTTCTTGCCGGGATGCCGCTTGATCGCGTTGGCGATCATCTCGCTGGGGAAGGAGTATCCGCCCAGCGTGTGCAACACGAGCAGCAGCGGCGACTTCTTGTTGCGCCTTATCTTCTCACACAGGAAGAACGCTTCTTCATAGGAGATGAACTGCCGCGCGCCGTCTTTCGCCTGCCACTCGTCGGAGAGATCGTGGATCACGTCGAGCACGCAATAGCCCTTGCTCTCGAGCGCGGCGAAAGCCTTCGCGTATTCCTTGGCGTAATCGTTGTAGGTCATGCGCGCGCGTTCGGCGCGGGCGGTGATCGCTTTCTTCTGATCGCGCCTGTGGCGCGCACGCCCCCACAGGTTCATGCCCAGTGCCATGAGCACCAGGAACACAAGGACGCCAGCTATATAGAAGAGTGGATTCACACTGTTCCCCCTGCCGGCCGCCAGTATCCTCTGCGTTTGCGGCGATTTCCAGATAGGCATGGTAAACCGCACCGTCAAATCCGGCAGGAAAGCTCTGGAAAACAGCGTTTCTTTTGCAGAGCTCACGCTCGGAACTCATTGCTATCCGGCGCATTGCTCAACCGGGGAGCGATCGGGCGAGAAGGATTCCACTATGCATCTTCGGATCATCGCGGCGGCAGCCGCTTGTGTTCTGTTCGTTTCCGGCTGCACCACGGTGAGAACCACAAGCCCCCTGCGCAGCGCGCAGGAGGAACTCCTCATCTCCACCGCCGCGGATCGCGCAGCCGAAGCGCTCGCCGCGCAGATACCGGCGAATCTCTCGGTCTTCGTCGACGCATCCGCGATGCGCACCGACAATCGCAACGAAGGCGTCGAAAGCATCGACCGCCAATACGCGATGGCCGCGATCGGCGACGCATTGCTGCGCCGGGGCGTGCGCCTGGTGCCGGATCGCGACCGCGCCGACGCCGTGATCGTTCCCCGCGAGGGCGTGCTTTCGACCGACGAACGCGCGACGTTGATCGGCCTGCCCGCGATTCCGGCGCCGGTGCCGCCAACCGGCACGACGGTCATCAACATTCCTTCGTTGTCGCTTTATGAAAACCAGGTGGCGAAGGGCATCGCGAAATTCGCCGCCAGCGTTTACGATCCGCAAAGCGGCAAGCTCATCACCTCGACCGATCCCGCTTACGGTTTCAGCCGCGCCAGCGACGGCGTGGTCCTCTTCCTCTTCACCTGGAGCCACAACGACATGGGCGTGGATATGACGGAAGATCCGGTGAAGGTGAAGTCACCTTAGATCCATATCTAATCTTTTTTGGCTTCGAATGCAGTGGCGGGCAATCTCTTTAGTGCCTCAATCTCCGGCCCATAAGAAACGTAACCAGCCTTTTTGCTATTGAGCCAATCCCATATCCAACGGGGGAATACTGCATAGGACTCTCGGCCAAGTGGTGCATCCCCATCATAAAGGGCTTGGATAAAAATATTGTCGCCTTTATCGAGTTTTGGTTCCAGCAATGTGAACACATGTATGGCGGGCTTGTCCGTCCAAAGTATCCAGCAGAGGGCGGAGAATCTAATCCAGTCATCGCCGATAGCTGTCATCGTAGATTCCAGCTCTTCGATTTTCAGTCGTTCCGCAAAAGAGAATGAAATCTGCAAAAACCTATGATGCATCGTGACCTCCCTCCGAGTTCACGATGGTGCCCGCTACCGGCGTGGAATCACCTCGGATGGTCTTCGGGTCTTTGGCGCCTGCTTGGGACTGAAGATATTGGAGAAGTGCGCCACCGCCGAGAAGCGCGGGGATCGGGTTTTTCTCCGCGTATCGATAGCTCCGCTCGCTTGAATAGATCATATAGCAGAGCACGATGGCGATTCCGATAAGGGCGTAAAGCGGCATGCCTCGAAGGAAGATTGCGATTAAGCCGATCACGACGAGGCCTGCAATGTTTTGAATAGCCGTTGTCGCGAGGACGCCGAGCCCCAACTTAATCGCACGGATCGCCCCACCTCCAATACCTGTCAGGAGGCGATTGAAGTTTGGTATTCCATCAGGTTCCATCGTCCAATCCGTTCGATATCCAACGGTTGCTAACTACCTCAACTTCGCCCGTGGATCGTACTTCGCGCCCCACTTCGCCGCGAAGTCCTTGAGCGCGTCGTCCGCCTTATCGGGCAGCGTCACCATCAGTTTCACGTAGAGATCGCCTGCCGGTTCGCCGCCGCTGCTGGTGCCGCGGCCGGGGATGCCTTTGCCTTTGAGGCGCAGGGTCGTGCCGGAGTTGGAATTGGGCGGCACATTCATCTCCACCGTGCCGGTCAATGTCGGCACCGGCACTTTGCCGCCGAGCACCGCTTCCTGCAGTGTGATGGGAAGCTCCATGCGCAGATCGTTGCCGTCGCGCGTCAGATAAGGATGCGGCGCGACCGTCACCGTCAGCAGCACGTCGCCTGCCGGTCCATTATTCGCGCCGGGGCCGCCCTGTCCGCGCAGGCGAATCTGCTGGCCGTCTTTCAGGCCAACCGGAATCTTCACATCCAGATCGCGCCCGTCGGGCAGCACGATGCGGCGCGTGCTTCCGCGCGCGGCGTCCTCGAAGCCCACGGTCAAGGTGAACTCGTAAGACTCGCCCTTGCGCGGCTGGTTGCGTGCGCGCCGTCCGCCGCCGAAGAGATCGGAGAAGATATCTTCGGCCGCGAAGCCCTGCGCGCCGGCATCGTCGCCGCCGAAACCAAAGTGAAATTCGCGTGCTCCGCCTTGTCCGCCGCCGCCGAAGGGCCCGCCGCGAAAGCCGCCGCCCGCCCCCGGATCGAAGCCACGCGGATTGCCGTTCTCGTCGATCTCGCCGCGGTCGAACTTGGCGCGCTTGTCCTTGTCGCCCACCACGTCATAGGCGTTCGAGATTTCCTGAAACTTCTTCTTGGCGTCGGCGCCCTTAGCGGTATCGGGGTGATACTTCTTCGCCAGCGTGCGGAACGCCTTCTTGATCTCCGCTTCGGACGCGGTTTTGGAAACGCCAAGAACTTTGTACGGATCTGCCATGATTTCTCCGGCCGCATGGAACTGAGTCGCGGCCATTCCGGGCCACAATATAGGAAATGTCCGCCGCGGTTTAAGGCTTTGGCAGCGCCACCTGCCGGTCCGGCCCCGGCGCGTAAAGCTCTTTTGGCGGCGTTTTCCAGCCCTTGATCGCCATCAGCCGTTTCAGCGCCGGGTCATAACCATGGCGGGCGGATTCGGCATAGAGCAGCAACGCCGCATCCATGTCCTTCGGGATGAGGTCGCCCTGCTCATAGAGTTGCGCCATGCGGTATTGCGCGATGGGGTGTCCGGCGGTCGCTGCCAGTTCCAGCCAGGGCAAGCCGGCTTTGGGATCGGGATCCCCCGCCGCGCCCTCCAGCAGCATCTCGCCCAGATCGTACTGCGCGGTGGGAAGGCCGCGCTTGGCGGCTTCCTCCATCATCTTTTCCGCGCGCTTGGGGTCCTTCTCGCAGCCCAGGCCATCGCGCGTCATCAGTGCCACGTTGCGCATGGCGGCGATGTCGTAATCGTCGGCGAGCTCGGTGAAGAGCTTGTAGGCGGTGGCGTAGTCTCTCGCGTCATAGGCGGCGGCGGCGCGATCGAACTTTTTCTGGTCCAGCGGCACCGGTTTCACGGGAACCATCTGCACGCTATCGGACGTTGGAGGCTTGGCCGTTTCTGCTGGCGGAGCCGGCGGGGCGTCTTGCGCGGTGGCCGCGAACGAGACGCAGGAAAAGGCCATAACTATGAGAATGGGACGCATGGCCGCTACGCTAACAAACACCGCTTCCGCGCGCAAAACAGAGGTGTTATCCCCTCCCTATGAGTGACATTGGCGGACCCATCGACGACGGCGGCATTGCGGCGAAGGATGATCCTCTCGCGCTGTTCGAAGCGTGGATGGAGGAGGCCAAGAAAACCGAGCCCAACGAAGCCAACGCGATGGCCATCGCCACGGCCGATGCGGACGGCAATCCGAATGTGCGCATGGTGCTGCTGAAGGAGGCCACGCCCAGGGGCTTCGTGTTCTACACCAACACCGAAAGCGCCAAGGGCCAGGAGCTGGAATCCAATCCGCGCATCGCGATGCTGTTCCACTGGAAGACGCAGCGCAAACAGGTGCGCGTGCGCGGCTCGGTCATGCGCGTGAGCGATGAAGAGGCGGATGCCTATTTCGCCACCCGCGCCAAGGACAGCCAGATCGGCGCGTGGGCGAGTGCGCAATCGCGTCCCATGGAAGGGCGTTGGGCGTTCGAAAAAGAGATCGCGAGATATGCCGCCCAATATGCACTGAAGAAAGTGCCGCGCCCGCCTTACTGGTCGGGCTATCGCGTGACGCCGCTGGAATATGAGTTCTGGCGCGACCGGCCGTTTCGGTTGCATGACCGCCTCGTCTATCGCCGCGCCAGCGATGGTGCGCCGTGGACGACCGAGAGACTGTTTCCGTGATGGATGCGGTCGCGGAAAACCCCAACGCCGATCTGATGCGCAGCGCCGCCATCGCCTCGCTGGCGGTGTCGGTGTTTCTCGTCCTCATCAAGGCGCTGGCCTATTACGGCAGCCATTCGGTGGCGGTGCTGGCCTCGCTGACCGATTCCGGGCTCGATCTTTTCACCTCCACGCTGAATGTGATCGCCATCCGTTCGGCGCTCACGCCGGCCGATGCGGAGCACCGCTTTGGACATGGCAAGGCGGAGCCGCTGGCGGGGCTGGCGCAAGGCGCGTTCATCGCGGGCAGCGCGAGCTTTCTTATCGTGCAGGCGATCGGCCGCTTTATTTCGCCCGAGCCGGTGGAGCAGGGCAGCATCGCGCTGATCGTGATGCTGATCTCGGTTGCCGGCGCGGCCGGTCTCGCTATGTATCAGCGCCATGTCGTGAAGCAGACCGGAAGCGTCGCGATCAACGCCGACAACATGCATTACTGGGGTGATGTCGCGACCAATGCGGGCGTCATCCTCGCGCTCATCCTCGCCGCCGGATTCAAGATGGAGATGGCGGACCCCATCATCGCGCTGATCGTGGCGGGGGTTCTCATCTGGAGCGCGTGGGGCGTGTTCCGCCAGTCTTACGACCAGCTCATGGACCGCGAGCTGCCCGACGACGCGCGCGACAACATCCGCGCCGTCGTCATGCGCCATCCCGAAGTGCGCAATCTGCACGATCTGCGCACGCGGGCGGCGGGCGTGCACACCTTCATCCAGTTCCACATCGAGCTGGACCCTTCGATCTCACTGATGCGCGCGCATGAGGTGAGCGACGAAGTGGAGCACGAAATCTGCGCCGCCTTCCCGCACGCCGAGGTCATCATCCACCAGGACCCGGCGGGCGTGGAGCAACCGCCGGCGCTGGAGCGCACTTAATCGATTTCGATCCCGTCGGGGATTTTCAGCCAGCGATGGCGGCGGTTGTCGTAGACGGAGTATTGCGGCTTGGGAAAATCCGGGTCGGAGAAGCAGCCGGTCGCCACCGCGATCGTATCCCCATCCACGGGCGCGATGTACCACACCGTCGTTCCGCACACCGGGCAGAAGTGAAATTCGCCCGTGCTGCCTTCATCGCCCGTGCGCCGCCACGCGGTCGAAGGCCCTTCGATGGTCACGTTCTGGCGCGGCCAGCGGGCCTGAGCGCCGAACAGGCTGCTCGTCCGCTTCTGGCAGGCAAAGCAATGGCAGATGGAAATCCGCACCGGATCGCCCGTCACCGTGACGCGCAATTGCCCGCAGGAGCAGGAGGCTTTTCGTACAATCTTTGTCATGGGCCGAGGCTACACGCGCCCCACGCCGCCCAGCAATCAACCGGCGCAACGATGCTGACAGAAATCGCTTCCTCTAATCACCTCCCCCTTGTGGGGAGGTCGAAATTTGCACTTCGCAAATTTCGGGTGGGGGAAAAGCACTCGCCACCGTCCCCCCACCCCAATCGCTTCGCTCTTGGACCTCCCCACAAGGGGGAGGTGATGTGATAGCCTCTCGTCCATGCCCGAACCCGAAGAACGCAAAACCCTCATCCTCACCGGCGCCTCGCGCGGCATTGGGCATGCGACGGTGAAGCGCTTTTCGAGCGCGGGCTGGCGCGTGATCACCTGTTCGCGCCACGCCTTTCCGGAGAACTGCCCCTGGGCCGCGGGACCGGAGGATCACATCCAGGTCGATCTCTCCGATCCCGACGACACGCTGCGCGCCGTGCGCGAAATGCGCGAGCGGTTGCCGGAAGGAAAGCTCCACGCCCTCGTCAACAATGCCGGGATTTCACCCAAAGGCGAGAACGGCGAACGCCTCTCCACGCTCACTTCGTCGATGGAGGTGTGGCGCAAGGTGTTCGAGGTGAATTTCTTTTCCACGATCTGGCTGGCGCGCGGGCTGCGCGACGAGCTTGCCGCCGCGCAAGGCGCCATCGTGAACGTGACCTCCATCGCCGGCTCCCGCGTGCATCCCTTCGCGGGCAGCGCTTACGGCACGAGCAAGGCGGCGCTGGCGGCGTTGGCGCGCGAGATGGCGAGCGATTTCGGGCCGCTCGGCGTGCGCGTGAACGCCATCGCCCCGGGCGAGATCGACACCGCGATCCTTTCCCCCGGCACCGAAACCATCGTGGAGCACTTGCCGCTGCGCCGCCTCGGCCGCACGGAGGAAGTCGCCAAGGCGATCTATTATCTGTGCACGGATCAATCCAGCTATGTGACGGGAGCGGAGTTGCATATCAACGGCGGCCAGCATGTGTGAACAATTTCATAGAAGGCTGTGTCAGGCGTCGAACGCATTGACCGATTAAGTTGAACCACATGCGGCGTATCAAAACGCGCGCTCTCAGTTGAAGAAATTTGTCGAGACCCGGAGGAAGCCCATGTCAGAAGATGGCGTCAAGTTTGACCGCGACATCCAGATCGACGCTCCTAATAGCATCACTCGCTTTGAGGTGAAAAATTTATTCCTTAGAAATCTCACCTACACGATTGAATTTCCAGCATCGCTTACCGGCAAAGGCGAGCCTTCTTTATTGATCCTGTCTGGTCCTAATGGTGGCGGAAAGACCACCATCCTCCGGATGATTGATGGAATGTTGAATTGGGATTTTGATTTATTCAGACGGGTTCCGTTTGAGCGGGCAGCTCTTACTCTTTCTTCTGGCGATAGGCTCGAGATCACAAAGACTCAAGATAAGGCTTTCCCTCTTTTCGCGAGCTTCGGAGGAAATTCGGCATTTATGTCGGCAAAAAAAGGACAAGGGTATCCTCAAGACAAGGACGCTGCGCGAGAACATTTGAGAGAATTGGCGTTGCCGGTACTCAAAACGGTTAAATTTGAACTGCTCGATATACATAGATCCATTGCGCTGCGGTCTGGTGATTTAAATTCTGATGAAGTGGACGAGATTTTAATTCGAAGTGAAATGCGACGTCGGGGGTATCCTGAGGTTAGAGACCTCACCAAGGTTCTCTCGTCCCAAGTGAAAAGGTTTGTGCAAGAAGCACAGGTCAATTATCGGAAATATTTTGAGGCCGAGCAGCTCGCACTTCTTCCAAGAATATTAAATCGACTCGAAAAGACCGATCGACCGACAAAAGATGCACTGCGGGTTGTGTTGGAGAAAAGCCGCGAGTCGGCGCCGATGCTCAAAAGAATGGGCTTGTACACGGATGACCAAGACGAAACAGACTTAATCGACTTGCTGTCGAACAACGAACGCTACGAAGATCCGGCTTCTCTTGCGGTTTTCGAGGCATATGTCGAGATGCAGCAAAACAAGGCGCAGACGCGTGCACTGATCGCAAATCGCCTAGAGAATTTTGAAAGAATAATGGCGGAGTTTTTGGATGGCAAAGTCGTTCAAATTGACGCCAAGAGTGGGCTCAAAATCACCGCGGGGGCCGCTGAGTTGAGCGAGACGAGCTTGAGCTCGGGCGAATATCACTTCCTATGCATGATGGTCACAGCACTTCTTTGTCTCAGAGCAGGAACCATCATTGCAATCGACGAACCGGAAATGTCATTGCATGTTACATGGCAACGGAAAGTCGTCGATGCGCTCACGCTGTGCGCGGCAGGAGCCTCGCCACTTTTTGTTTTCGCCACCCATTCTTCTGCGATCTCAGCTGAACATAGCGATCGCGTAGTAAAACTCGGCACGATTGAGTAGCGATCCGTGAATTGGAAACTCAACGAGTTGCTCTTTGAGCTAGCAGAAGATCCCAAAAGGCGTATTTTGTTTGTGGAAGGAGAAAGAGATCTAATCTTTTGGAAGCGCTTGATACCTAAAAGTTTCCGCAAGGATACGGAAATATATCCGATTTCTGTCATGCAGTGCGCAGACGTTGACGGCGGCGAACGAGGTCGCCTGATGTGGTGCGCGCGCCAATTTTTGACTACAGATAAATACTTGCGAGTGCTTTTCTTTGCTGATGCGGATTGGGATAGAATCTTATCGCGCCCTTGTCCGCTAAATACGTATTTCACCGACGGTCGGGATATGGAGAGCTACGGCCTAACCGTCGGTCATTTTGAACATTTGGCCTCCACTGGCTTTCGCTTGTCCGAGCATGAGGCGTCAGGGTTATACAAATTTACCGTCGATACAGTTAAGCCATTATCTCTGCTCCGAATTGTTTCCGAACAGAAAGGTCTGCGCCTCCCTTTTCAGAAGACGCTTGGAGAAAGATTTAGCAGATATTTTGAGGGCAAAAAATTCTCCATAATATTTGATATTGATCGCCTGCTCGCGGCTTTACTGAATCGTGGGGGAATTTCACTTTCTCGTGCTGCTGACATTTTGCAGAATGTGGAAGATGAGAGGCGGAAACTGAGTTCTACCAGCGATGAGCAAGTTTTGCATGGAAAGGACGTGCTTGGCTTTCTTGCTTACTTTTTTGGTACGGACGTTATGCCGATCGAGGCTGCTTATTTCCTGGCGCTTGATCGCGCCGCGATTTGCAGAAAGGAAATTATTAGCCTCGTCTCGGGATGGATGACGAAGGCAGATGCTTGAGGGTGATGGCCTGCGAGCCTCCTGCTTCTGCGGCGCTGTAGCGTTCAAACTCACCGCGGCGCCCATGTTCGTGCATTGCTGTCACTGCACCGATTGTCAGGTGCAGACCGGCGGGGCGTTTGCGATCAATGCGATCATCGAGGCGGAGCATGTGCGCGTGACCAAGGGCGCGCCCGTCGCCGTCACCCTGCCGGCCGATAGCGGCCGCCCGCACGACGTCTACAAATGCGCCGAATGCCAGACCGCGCTGTGGAGCGATTACGGGCGGCGCAAGGTGATGCTCTTCGTGCGCGTCTCCACCTTGAAACGTCCGCACAACATCGTGCCCGATGTGCACATCTTCACGCGCTCGAAAGTGCCGTGGGTGGGTTTGCCGGATGATGTGCGCCAGTTCGAGGAGTATTATTCCACCACCAAGGAATGGCCCGCCGACGCCCTCGCGCGCCGCCAGGCGGTGCTGGCGAAGATAAAAAAGTGACTCACGCGGAGGCGCGGAGCCGCGGAGGATTCCCCAAATCCATCCATAATCGTCATGGCCGCCCTCGTGGCGGCCATCCATTTTCCAGAGGCCGAACAATGCCTGCACCGCTTCTGGAAAATGGATGGCCGGGACAGGCCCGGCCATGACGGTGGAATTAAGGGCGCGCCTGCGCGTCCGACTCCCGGCACCACGCAAAAAAGCCGGGAGGCGCGAAGAACTTCGCGCCTCCGCGGCTCCGCGTGAATCGACTTACTGCGGCTGTGTGGGCTGGTCGCTGTTGTTGGGCGACTGGTCCATTCTGGCCGGCGGATTGGCCATCGGCGGCTGATCCACCGCGCCGTTGCCGGTCGTCGTGTTGTCGATCGGCTTGGATTGCGGCTGGATGAAACCGGCGCTGGTCGCGCGGTTTTGGTCGCGCGGCGCGCTGGTCTGGTCGCTGGTTTCCTGCGCGCCGGTGTAGACCACATTCACTTCGCGCTGCCCGCGGGCTGGCGCGGTGAACGCCACGGTCTTCGTCGGATGGCCGGGCAGGTCCACGGTGGCGTGATAGCTGCCGGGTTCAAGCTTCATCAGAACCCAGGGGCCGTTGCAGGTCATTTGCGCCAACTGCGTACCATCGCTGCGGGCCACGCTCACGGTTTCCCCGGAGAAGTATTGATGGGTTGTGCCGGAGAGAACGATCTTCACCGGATAGGCGCCCCAGCGCGCGCGATTTTCAGTCTCATCGGCGACGCCGGTGCAGGCGGCCGGGATTCCGTTGACGCTGGTTTCCTGATCGATCGGCATACCGCCCTTGGTGCTCTGGCGCGGATCGGCTTGCGCCATGTCGTTCTGCATCGGGGGCGCCGCTTGCTGTTGCGGCATCGGCTGGTTGCTCGGTTGCTCTTGCGCGAATGCCGCTGTGCCGAGCATCAGGCTGGCCGCCAGCGGGAGAAGAAGTGTGGTCCTGGTCATTGTCGTCGTCCTTTGTTTCTGCCCTCCGGAACCCTCGCAGGAACAACGCGCTAGGCCCTCCGCCGTGCCGTGAAATTATGGTCGGGGGACTTGCTTTTTGGGGTTGTTCACTATATGTTCCAGATGCCGCCGGGCAAGTCCTCGTCTTCCCAAGGGAGAGGGGGGGAGGGGGAGGGGGTGGCGAAAACGTGAAAACGACTGCTCCCACACCCAGACGACCACAAGATGTAGGAGTTGGCGCGAAAGCGAGGTCGCAAAACTTGACTTCAATTCTTCCGAGAGGTTCCGCGCGGTTCCCGGAACTGCATCCCCGGAACCGGGTTGAACCGTGGTGGGAGGGCGCCAACAGGAGAATCGACATGAGAAGTTTGATGATTTCCGCGGCCGCGATCGCGCTGTGCCTCGGCGCCTCCGCCGCCAACGCGCAAGACCAGCAAACCACCACCACAACGGTGCAGACGCCGGAAGCGACCACGACGACCAAGACCACCGAAGGCACGGACATCTACGGGAACTACCGCAAGACCGTGACGTCCAAGAAGCGTTACAACGCCACCGCTTTCGTGGCGCCGTCGGGCTTCACCTATCGCCGCTTCCAGGTCGGCGAGCATGTTCCCAATCTGCTGCTGTCGGATCGCGTGGTGCTGAACGACTATCAGAACTATGCGCTGGAAAGCCCGCCGTCCGGCCTCACCTGGATTCGTGACGGCCAGGATGCGCTGCTCATCGATATGCGCACCGGCGAAGTGATCCAGGCCGATTACGACGTGTTCAACGGCTAGTTGTTTATTGCGTTGGGCGGTGGCGCTGTGCGGTAGTGGGTACTCCGGCGCCGCCGCCTGTTTTTAGTCTTTCTTCTTCGGCTTTTTGATGCCGAGTTGTTCGCGCCAGATGCGCGGCGCGATTTCCTCGACGCCGCCTTCGTCCAGTTGGCCCAGATGGAAGGGGCCATATTGCACGCGGATCAGCCGCGCCACTTTGAATCCGAGGGATTCCATCAGCCGCTTCACCTCGCGGTTCTTGCCTTCGATGAGCGTCACATTCGCCCAGGCATACATCCCCTTGGCGCGCTCCAGTTCGGCCGTGACCGGCGCATATTTCACGCGATCGACCGTGCGGCCTTTCTTGAGGCGGTCCAGATCCTCCTGCCGCACCTTGCCGAACAGGCGCACGCGATATTTGCGCTGCCATCCGGCGGCGGGAAGTTCGAGCTGGCGGGCGAGGGCGCCATCGTTGGTGAGAAGGAGTAGCCCTTCCGAATTCACATCCAGCCGCCCGACGCTGACAACGCGCGGCATGGTCTTCGGCAGGTTCGCGAAAACTGTGGGCCGGGCCTTCTCGTCGCGATGGGTGGTCACCAGACCCGCCGGCTTGTGGTAGCGCCATAGCCGCGTCGGCTCCGGCTCCAGCACCGGCAGGCCGTCGAGGGTGATGAGGTCGTCGGTGGTAGCCTTGGTGCCCTGTTCGCGAACGATCTCGCCGTTCAGCGCCACCCGCCCGTCCGCGATCAGCTTCTCCGCGTCACGCCGCGAGCAGACTCCAGCGCGGGCCATCATCTTGGCGATACGTTCTGCCGCTTGTGTTGCATCGTCAGGCAATGGATAAGCCGCGCATGAATGACGACGAAGCCATAGCACTCGCCATCGCCGAAGCAAAAGCCGCGGGGACACGCGGCGAAGTCCCCGTCGGCGCGGTGCTTCTGGGCGCGGACGGTGCGCTCTTGGCGAAAGACGGCAACCGCATCGTCGAGCGCCACGATCCCACCGCCCACGCCGAAATGCTGGTGCTGCGCGCCGGCGCCGCGGCGCTGGGCAATGAGCGATTGGGCGGTACCACGCTCTACGTCTCACTCGAACCCTGCGCCATGTGCGCCGGCGCAATGAGCCTGGCCCGCGTCTCCCGCCTGGTCTTCGCAGCGGAGGATCCAAAAGGCGGTGCGGTACTCCACGGCCCCCGCTTCTTCGATCAACCCACCTGCCACCACCGTCCGCAAATCGCGCGCGCAGGCGATGCGGCAGCGGCAGGCGAAGTTCTCAAGAGCTTTTTCCGCGCACGGCGCTAGGGCAGAGAAGTTTTTTCGATCTCGCTGCTATGACCCGGCAAGCGGATCAGCGTCCCATCGCGCCCCAGCATCCAGTCGCCGTGTCGCGCTTCCGAAACGCCGTCGAGGAAAGCGCGCTCGGCAAAGCGCGTCGGCAACGGCGGATTGATGTGCGTGAACACCAACAGCTTCGCCCGCGCTGCATTGGCGATCCGCGCCGCCTCAACCGGCGTCGTGTGATAGGTCACAATGTCATGCATGATCTTCGCCGGCCGCGGACGGTTCGCGTTGGTCAGGACATCCTGCAGAATGCCCACCATGATATTCGATTGCGCTTCATGGACCAGCACATCGCTGCCATACGCGGCTCGTGCAAGCGGTTCATAGGGCTTGGTATCGCCACTGATGGTCACGCTGCGCCCTGCATAGTCGAAGCGATAGCCATAAGCCGGTTTGACCGGACCATGATCGACGCGAATGGCGGTGACCTTCAATCCGTTCGCGTTGAGAGCAGGCGCGGTAGCGCCGTTCATCGGAACGACGACGGGATCGAGATCGACATCCTCGCGCGGCAACATCTTCTCGCCATGATGCGCCGTGCGGTAATCGGCGTCGTGCGAATAGGCTTTGTTGAAACCTTCAACGACGTCCCCAACGCCCGGCGGTCCATAGACTTTCAGCGGCGCGTGCCGTCCCGCAACCCATGTCTGCAGGCGCAGCTCGCCAAGATCGCCGATGTGATCCGAATGGAAATGGGTAAGGAAAACGCCTTTGATCTTCTGCAGCGGCACACGCATACCATGAGATTGCGCACCGATCCCATGCCGGAATCGATGACATAAAGATCGTCGCCAGCGGCGATCAGCGCACAACCGCCGGCGCGATTGGGATCGGGCAAAGGCGCATTGGTGCCGCAGAGCAGAACGGATAGCTCCCTGGCTTTGGCAAGTTGCACATCCGCAGCGCCAACGCGATCCATCGCGGCACGCCGGTAAAGCCACAAATCGACGGATGCGAACTGCATCGCGATCCACGTCGCGGCAATCAGAACGGCGATCAGGCCGCCAACGACAATTGCTGCACGTTTCATGGGTCAGGCTTTCGCGCGGGGTTGGAGACCGTTCTGCTTCAGGCGCCATAGCAGAACGTCGAGGCGGTCCTGCCCGAAAAACGGTTCGCCTTGGAACGCCATTGTCGGCACGCCCCAATGCCCGCTGTCGGCATGAGCTTTCTGGTTCGCCTGAATGATCGCTTCGTATTTGTCGGGATCGGCCGCGATCTTTGCATCGAGTGCGGTGAGATCGAGGCCCGCGCGTGCGGCGGCTTTCGCCAGGTGATCACCTTCGTTCCAGCTCTGCACTTCACCCGACCAGATCACGCGGCTGACTTCGTTCAGGAAGTCCAAGCCATGCGGTATTTCCGCTGCTGCGCAGCCTAGGCGCGTGAGACGATGGATGTAAGGCTGGTTCGGTGTCGCGGCCCGCGTTGTGGGATCGACGACCACCGGATCGGGACGCGGCCAACGATAGGGCAGGCCGAGCATTTGCGAGAGGCGATAGGTGTCGCGCATCAGGTAGGAAATCCACATCGGGTTCACCTGTCCGAAAAATTCGCCCGAGCGCACGACCAGCGGATAGACCGGTCGTACATTGATGTTCAGATCGTAATCGCGCTGCATCTCCATCAGGCGCGGCGTGGCGAGATAGGAGTAGGGACTGCGAAATGACCAGAAGAGATCGATGCTGAGCGTCATCGCTTGTCTCCAGTGTTCAGATAGGCGACGCAAGCGTTGGCCAGCCCATCAATGGCTCGGGCGTCGTTGATCTGCGTCGGCGCATCGCGGTTCAGGACGCCGGCGATGAGAAAGCCATAGATCATTTGCGTCATCACGCGGATCTGGATGCCGGGCTCGGAGCGCCCATGTAGCGCCTTCTCCAGCGCCGCCGCCAGTTCTTCGCGGAAATCGAAAATAGTTTTCATGGCGAGCGGATGGTCGATGCCGCGCTCCACGATGGCGCGAAAAAGGCCGCGATGTTTGCGGAAATTCGCCGCCGTCGCTGTCACGAAGTGCCGGACAACGGTCTCTGGGTCGTCTGAAATCGCGAGCAGGTTTCCAAGATTGCCGCGTGCTTCTTCGATGAAGGTCCCGGCGATGGCGAAGAACAAGGCGTCTTTGTCCTTGAAGCGAAAATAGACCGCACCGACGGAGCAGCCCGCTTCCTTCGCGATGTCTGAGATTTTCGCGCCGGTGTAGCCCTTGGCGGCGAAGACCGCTTCCGCGGCTTCCAGAAGCTTTTCGCGCGTGGCGCGGCTGCGCTCCTGCGTGGCCGGCAGCGACCAGCGTTCGGAGGCTTTCTTTTTCGCGGTGCTTGCCTTGGTCATCGCCCGATGCTAAATCTGAATTCATATTCAGATTAGAACGAAGATGCGCAGGCCGTCAATGCGCCGCGGAGGAATGGATGTCCGTCGTCCCGACACAGCAGCAGATTCACACGATGATGACCGATGGACCCACAGGGCCGATGGTCATGGTCAATCTTCTCAAATATCGCGCGAAGGCGGCTTATGAGGCGGATCGCGCCGAGGCGAAGGAAAATCTTAGCGGCCGCGAGGCCTATCAGCGCTACGGCATGGTGGCGATGCAGCACGTGGCGAAGCGCGGCGGCAGCGTGGTGTGGGGCGGTCCGCAGAAATTCGTGATGATCGGCGAAGCTGTTCCGAACGATTGGGACGATGTGGTGTGCGTGCGCTATCCGTCGCGTGAGGCGTTCCTCAACATGACTCAAGACCCCGACTATCTCGCCGCACACTATCATCGCGAAGCTGGGCTCGAGCGCACGGTTCTGCTCTGCTGCGGCGCGGGAATGTCGGCATGAGCGTCTATACGATCTATGGCGGCCTCGGCTCGCCCTATTCGATGAAGATGCGCGCCATCCTGCGCTATCGCCAGCTTCCTCACGTTTGGAAACAGGCAGATGGCGGCGAAAACATCTTCCAGCATGTGAAGGCGCCGGTCATTCCGGTGATTCTGTTTCCGGATGGAAGCTGGCACAACGACTCCACGCCGATGATTTTTGAACTGGAGCGCCGCCACAAAGAACGCTCCATCGTTCCAACCGATCCGGCGCAGGCTTTTCTCGCCTATTTGCTGGAAGATTTTGCGGACGAGTGGGGCACCAAGGCGATGTTCCACTACCGCTGGTTCCGCGATCGCGACCAAAAACAGATGAGCGAATGGCTCGCTTTCGACCGTTTGAAAGGGAAGGGCCGCGACACGATCCTCAAGGCGGCAAAGGCATTTCGGGACAGGCAGGTCGGTCGCATGTCGATCGTCGGCTGCACGCCCCAGAATGCGCCGATCATCGAGGAAAGCGCGCGCCGCATCATGGCGCTGTTCGAATCGCATGTGACGGATGAGATGTTCCTCTACGGCTCGCGCCCCTCGCTGGCGGATTTCGGATGGCTTGGTCAGCTTTCGCAGCTCGCCGTCGATCCGACACCGCAGGATTTGATGCGCGAAGATTATCCCTTCACCTTCCGTTGGCTCGCCAATCTGGACGATGCATCGGGGCTGGAAGGCGAATGGCGCGATACCGACGCGCCGCAATCCGCTGCTGTAGCGGGCCTGCTGAAGCTTGCGGGCGAAATCTACTTCCCGTTCCTACTCGCGAATGCCGAAGCGATGTCCAAGGGTGCCGAAACATTCTCCGTCAGGCTGCTTGGCCAAAATTATAAGCAGGGCGCGTTCAAATATCAGGTGAAGTGCCTCGCGGAACTGCGCGCGGCCTTTGCCAAGCTCAATCCGGATTCAAAAAAGAAGGTGGCCGCTCTGCTGGAGCAAGCCGGTTGCCTCAAACCGCTGGGAGACTGAATTTGGGCCGCAAGATACTTTTCATCACCACCGATCAGCAGCGGTTCGATTCGCTCGGCGTGAACGGGAACAAATTCTGCCGCACGCCGAACATCGACGCGCTGGCCAAGAACGGCATCAACTACACCCGCGCCTATAATCAAAACACGGTCTGCATGCCCGCGCGTTCGACGATGCTGACGGGACAATACGTCCGCACGCATGGCGTATTCGCCAACGGCGTGCCGCTGCCGGAAACAGCGCCCAGCATCGCGCAGTTCCTGAAGGACAAGGCTGGCTATAAAACGGCGCTCGTTGGCAAGGCGCATTTCGAACCGGGCTTTGACCTTACCGGCAAGTGGCGTGAGAACCGCCGCCAGATGGAAGGCGACTATGGTCCTTGGCGCGGGTTCGACTATGCGATCCACGCCATGCATATCACCAGCTTCCGTGGCAATCCAGCCGGACATTACGGGCGCTGGGTGCAGAAGAACTATCCGGAATGGTTCAACGCTTCCGCGCCGCTTCTCAACGCCGCGCCGGGCGGCGATACCGGCGCGCCGGAAACCTCCAACAATCCCGTGCCGCGCGAAGTGTATCACACCGATTGGCTGGCAGGCCTCGCTGTCGATTGGCTAAAAAAACTCGAAGGCGATGACGACTGGTTCCTATGGTTGAGTTTTCCCGATCCGCATCATCCCTGGGACCCGCCGAATGCCGAGAACAAGCGTTGTGACTGGCGCGATCTGCCCTTGCCCGATGGCCATCCCGGATCGCCGGACGCGATCCGCAAAGTTCTGGCGCAGAAGCCGGCGCATTGGCTCGCCTACTACGAAGGCAAGTTCGCCAACATCGAAGGCGGCCCCATGAACTTCACGCCGCAGCAGCTCAGCCATGACAATGTGCGCGAGATCAATGCCAAGGTGCATGTGATGAATGAGCTGATCGACGATGCGATCGGCAAGGTAATGGCGGAGATCAAGGCACGTGGCTGGAACGATGACACCGACGTGATCTTTACCACCGATCACGGCGAACTGCAGGGCGATTTTGGGTTCGTTTACAAAGGGCCCTGGCATGTCGATGCACTGATGCGTCTACCGTTCATCTGGCGGCCCGCGCCGAATGCGAAGGTGAAGCCGGCCACTGTCAACCAACCGGTAGAGCAGGTGGATATCGCAGCGACTTGCGCGGCTATTGCCGGTGTTGCGCAGCCGGAGTGGATACAGGGCAAGCCATTGCCGGTGGCGGAAGACGGCTCGCGCCAACGCGCGTTCTGCGAATGGGACAGCCAGTTTCCGGGTTACGGCTTTCACTTCCGCTCACTTTATCGTGACGGCTTCATGCTTACGAAGTACGAGCCTTCGACGCCCGGCCAGCCGAACGGGCTTGAGGAGAGCTGGCCGCAATTTGCGGGGATCACAACCAGCATCAAATATGACGGCACGGAAGGCGAACTTTACAACCTCGATGAAGATCCGCGGCAGTGGGAAAATCTGTGGGACAATCCCCGTTATCGAACCCTCAAGAGCGACCTGATCGCCGATATGTATGACAACATGCCTGCTGAGCGCAGCCCCAAGCTGAAAGTTGAAGCGCCCGCTTGATCCTCCCGCGTAAAGTCTGACAAGCTGTCAGCGGCTGGCAAAAAGACACGGCGTTCAAGGGAGATATCGCATGGCATTGATCGTCTATGGCGGTTCGCTGTCGCCTTTCGTGCGCAAGGTCTGCGTGGTGATGGCTGAGAAGGGCGTCGATTTCACGGTCGAGAACGTCAATCCGTTCGCCCCGCCGCCGGAGTTTCTGGCGATCAGTCCGTTGAAGCGGATTCCAGTGTTGCGCGATACCGATCAACCCGAACCGAACACGCTCTCGGATTCCTCGGTGATCTGCGATTACCTTGAACACAAATTTCCCAATCCGCCGCTTTACCCCAAGGACGCCTTCCAGCGCGCTCGGGCGCTTTGGTACGAAGAATATGCGGATTCCATCGTGGCGCAGACCATCGGGCCGGGCCTGTTCTTCCAGCGCGTGGTAAAGAAAATGATGAAGCAGGAACCGGACGAAACTCTCTGC
This sequence comes from Rhizomicrobium sp., assembly GCA_036488415.1. Classification (GTDB taxonomy): domain Bacteria; phylum Pseudomonadota; class Alphaproteobacteria; order Micropepsales; family Micropepsaceae; genus Rhizomicrobium. The sequence goes on along the minus strand of DASXHQ010000138.1, from coordinate 20,014 downwards.
GCTGCGACTATGACGGAGAAGTTGCCGCCTCTTTTTGACTATCTGGAAAAGGAAATCGGCGACCGGCAATATCTCGTCGGCGACGCGTTCAGCATCGCGGACGTGACGGTCGGCACGATGCTGGTCAATTTCGAGCACGCCGGCGAGGTGGTGGACGAGAAGCGCTGGCCAAAGCTGGCGGCATATGGAAAACGCCTGCATGAACGGCCTTCCTTCAAAGGCTTCATAGAGAAGGAACGCCCGCTCGTTCAACGCTTCCGCGCGGCCTGAGCCATGACGGACAGCGCGGTGCCGGCGAAACGCACGCCTTGGTACATCATTACGTCCTATGTACTGCCAAGCTTCCCACTTGCGGCGCTCGGCATGCCGATCGTGGTGCATTTGCCGAACTATTACGCCTCGAAGGAGGTGGGCCTCGGTTTCGCGACGGTCGGCGCGATCTTCGGGCTGATGCGCATCCTTGATCTGCTGATCGATCCGATGGCCGGCTATCTCAGCGACCGGTGGCGCACGGGCTTCGGCCGCCGTCGCCCGGTCATCGCCATTGGGCTGCCTATTCTCATTTTCGGTCTGTGGATGGTGTTCGTTCCCAGCGCACACGCCAGCGTTCCCGCAGTCTGCTTCTGGCTTTTTGTGATGTATCTGGGCTGGTCCTTGGTCGTGATTCCGCATCTCTCATGGGGATCGGAGATTTCTACCGATTATCACGAGCGATCTCGCATCTATGGCTGGTCGCAGGCACTGACCGTTGCGGGCATGATGGGTGTTCTGGTGATCCCGGCCGTGCTGGAGCAGAGACATTACCCGCTCTCGGCACAGGTCATGGCGATGGCGATCTTTTCCATCGTCACGATGATTCCGACAGTCCTGCTGTGCCTTTTCGTCGTGCCCGAGCCGGAAGTAAAGTTGAAGACGACGGCGGGCCTGATCCAGACCTTGCGCTTCCTGCTGAAGAACAATGCGATCCGGCGGATCATGGCTGTCGACCTCATCGAGGCGACCAATCAGGGCGCGCGGGGCGCGATGTTCCTTTATTTCGCAGGGCTGGCGCTTGCATTGCCTTCGCTGCGCGGGACACTTCTACTCGTCTACTTTCTGACCGGCGTCATCTTCACGCCGGCATGGATCGCGCTATCGAAGCGCATCGGAAAGCATCGCGCGCTGATCGCGAGTTTCGTTTATGGCATCGCGGGCGGCATTCTGATGCTGTTTATTCCGCGTGGCTCTGCGCTGTGGGCGTTCGTTGTGATTGGGATTACGGGGGCGAGCTATGGCGCTCCAGCATTCTTGATCCGCGCGATGATGGCCGATGTCGCCGATGCCGATACGCATGAGAATGACGCCGAGCGCGCGGGCATGATGTATGCTTTCCTCTCGATGACGAGCAAGCTTGGCATCGGATGGTCTGTTGCCATCGCGTTCGGGTTTCTTACACTCTTGGGTTTCGACCCCAAAGTTCAGAATAGTGCGCAGGCCATCGAACATTTGCGTCTGTTTTTCATTCTGTTGCCGATCGGGCTTGCTGCGTTGAGCATCCTCACCATGATCGGCTATCCGCTCAACGAGGCGAAGCAGCGCGAGTTGCGTGCGGAGATTGAACGCCGCCGCGCGGAAGCCGAAGAGATTGCGCCGTCACCAGTTCAGCCGGCGCCACCGGCGCCGGAGACCGATGCCATCATGCTGGCGAAAGGACCCGCCGAATGATCGGCAAGCCGCGCTAGCGCTTCTTGCGTTTCTTCTTTCCGCGCGTCGCAAACTGGTTGAAGGCCTCGACCAGCGCGGAGAACGCGACCGCGAAGTAAAGATAACCCCGCGGAATATGGAAATGGGCCGCGTCGGCCACCAGCGCGACGCCGATCAGCAGCAGGAAGCTTAGTCCCAGCATCTTTACGGTCGGGTTTTCCTCTATGAACCTGGAAACCGGACCGGAGGCCACGAGCATCAATGCCATCGCCAGCACAATGGCGGCAATCATCACCGAAAGGCGTTCGGCCATGCCGACGGCGGTAATGACGGAATCCAATGAGAAAATAAGGTCGAATAGGCCGATCTGGATAATGACAGCCGTGAAGGAGCGCAGCGCTTTGTGCGAAAACTCGTCTTCGCCTGCCATCAGGAGATGAATTTCGGTGGTTCCCTTGTAGATCAGGAACAATCCACCCGCGCCCAAGATCAGGTCGCGCCAAGATATACCTTGGTCCAGGATCGTTACGAACGGCTTTGAGAGAGACATCACCCACGCAATGCCGGTGAGCAGCAGGATGCGCATAACGAGCGCAATGGCGAGGCCCAGACCGCGCGCGCGTGGCTGTTGCGCTTCGGGAAGCTTCCCCGAAATGAGCGACAGGAACAGGATGTTGTCGATGCCCAGCACGATTTCGAGCAGGGTTAGCGTCGCAAGGCTTTCCCACGTGCGCGGGTCGGTTAGAAGCTCGTACATATTTCAGAACCAGGGCTGGAAGAGCATAGGGAAGAGATGCAGCACGGTCTCCCGCGCGGTGAGAAGGCCGACGGCGGAGCCGATAAAGACGTCACTGAGAAAGTGTGCATTCAAAAACGCCCGCGTCAGCGCCAGATAGAGCGCCACGGCAAACCATAGCGGCGCCAGCATCGGCATCACAGCGCTTGCGATCACAGCGACGCAGAAGATCGTCAGGGCATGGCCGGAGGGAAATGAATCGTATTGCAGGTCGAAATGAAGCGGCCGGAAGCCGAACAGCTTCAATTCCAGCTCATCCTTCGGCCGCCGGCGGCCAAGCAAGGTCTTGATGCTGTGCAAGATCACGCTGCCAATAGCGAGGCTGGCAAGATAGGCGAGTGAGGTGTCCGCCCACAGGCGCAACAACGGTGTCGTGCCAAAAATCCAGATTCCTACTTGTGACACCACAAAGACGGCCGCGGACAGCGCGAGCCAATACGCGCCTTTGGCCCAATCGGTCGTGCGGGCGATGCGGCGGTGCAGGCGGACATGGATATGGTCGTGAAAGAAATGCGCGGCCCGCCGGTCCACGGCGAAACTGGCAAGTCCCGCCGCGAGCAGGAATATCCCGAACCAAAGGAGCATGGCCGCTGCTTGCCGCTTGGGAACGCGGCTGTCAAATCGCCGCCCCATGCAGCCTAGCCGAGGCCAAAACCCGCCGCTAAAGTCCTGTCATAACTATTGGAAACAGGAAGGGCCGGAAGGCCTGTTTGGAGGACTCAATGGATTTCGACTATTCGCCAAAGCAACGGGAATGGATGAAGCGCGTCGGCGACTTTATGGACGCTTATGTCTATCCGGCGGAAGCCACCTACAACGCGCAAATGGACGAAGCGCGCAAGAAGGGCAATCCGTGGATCGTGGTACCGGTCGTGGAGGAATTGAAAGAGAAGGCCAAGAAGCAGGGCCTTTGGAATTTCTTTCTCAACGAAAGCCCGCATGGCGCCGGTCTTAGCAATCTCGAATACGCACCGCTGGCCGAACTCATGGGCCGCATCGGCTTCGGTTCGGAGGTCTTCAACTGCTCGGCGCCGGATACCGGCAACATGGAAGTGCTGGAGCGTTACGGCTCTCCCTATCAGCAGGATAAATGGCTGAAGCCGCTCCTCGCCGGCGAAATCCGTTCGGCGTTCCTGATGACCGAGCCTGCAGTCGCATCGTCCGATGCGACGAATATCGAAACCCGTATCGAGCGCCATGGCGATCACTATGTGATCAACGGCACAAAGTGGTGGTCGTCGGGCGTTGGCGATCCGCGCTGCAAGATCATGATCGTCATGGGCAAGAACACCCAGGATGGCGACCGCCACAGCCAGCAATCGCAGATCCTCGTCGAGCGCGACGCGCCGGGCGTCACCGTGAAGCGCATGCTGCCGGTGTTCGGCTATGACGATGCGCCGCATGGGCATGGCGAAGTCGAACTCAAGAACGTGAAGGTGCCGGTTGAGAACATGGTGCTTGGCGAAGGCCGGGGTTTCGAGATCGCGCAAGGCCGCCTCGGGCCGGGCCGCATCCATCACTGCATGCGCACCATCGGCGTTGCCGAGCGGGCGCTGGCCAGCATGGTGCAGCGCCTGCATGCGCGCGTCGCTTTCGGTAAACGCATCGCGGAGCATTCGGTGTGGGAGCAGCGCGTCGCGGAAGCCCGCATCAATATCGACATGTGCCGTCTGCTGACGCTGAAGGCAGCGGATATGATGGACAAGGTCGGCAACAAGGTCGCCCGCCTCGAAATCGCGGAGATCAAGGTTGCGGCGCCACGCATGGCGCTGAAGATCATCGACGATGCGATCCAGGCTTGGGGCGGCGCCGGCGTGACCACCGATCCGGGGCTGGCGCGCATGTATGCGGGCCAGCGCACGCTGCGTCTTGCCGATGGCCCGGACGAGGTCCATTGCCGCACCATCGCGCGTCTGGAATATGGCAAGCACTTCCAGCGCCCGCCGAAACTGGCGGCAGCGGAATAGTTCGCTGGGCAATTTGAAGAGTTCGAGTGGCGGATGGGGCGGCCCGTCCGCCATTTGTTTTCAGGCCGCTTCGGCCTGTGCGGCCGGCGGCGACGAAGCAAGCGTGACTGTCACGGTCGTGCCTTCGCTTTCCACGCTGTCGATCTGCATGCCGCCACCGTGTTTTTGCGCCAAGGCGTTGACGAGCGCGAGCCCGAGGCCGGTGCCGGTCTTGCTCAGCATTGGGTCTGTTGCGACCTGCTCGAACGCACGACCCAAACGGGGTAGGGCGTCGGCGGGGATGCCGATTCCGTCGTCGCGCACCGACAGGCTGACGGTCTCATCCTCGGAAAATGCCTTGATCCAGACATGGCCCCCACGTGGCGTGAACTTCAGCGCGTTGGAGAGCAGATTGAGCACGATCTGCTTGACTGCGCGGCGATCAGCGGTCAGCGGCAGACCCGTGTCCGGAACTTCCATCGTCATCTGAATGCCGCTGTCGCGCGCGCGTTGCGCCAGCATGCGCGCGCAATCCTCTATCGTCTGCGAGAGATCGACATAGTCGAAATTCAGCTCCATCTTTCCGGCTTCGATCTTGGCCGTGTCGAGAATGTCGGCGATGAGATCGAGCAGAAGCTGGCCCGAGTCGCGGATCAACCCCGCATATTCGTTGTAGCGGGTGTTTCCGATGGGACCGAACATCTCGTCGCGCATGATGTCCGAGAAGCCGATGATCGCATTGAGCGGTGTGCGCAGCTCATGGCTCATACTTGCGAGGAAGGCGGACTTCGCCTTGCTCGCGGCCTCGGCCTCTTCCTGCGCGGCTCTCATCTTCAACTCAACGGCCTTGCGTTCGCTGATATCGCGGGAGACGCTGATGGCGTTTTTCGGCTCCTCCGATCCATCGTTGAACACGCCGCGCACATTGCTCTCGATCCAGACATAGTGTCCGTCACGATGACGCGCGCGATAGGTGGCTGCTCGAATTTCGCCCGGCCGCAGCTTTTCGCGCAAGATTTGCGCCTGGGATAAATCTTCAGGATGGACAAATTCCAGGAAATGACCGTTTTCAACTTCTTCGAGGGTTCGGCCAAGGATGTTTTGCAGCGCGTTCGATGTGAACAAAATTCGCCCTTCGGCGTCGTAAAGCATGATGATATCCGAGACTTGCTCGGCCATCACGCGATAGCGGTCCTCCGCTGCGGCCCGCGCGGTTTCCGCGATCACCTGCTGGGTTACGTCGTGGCAGACGCCGATCACCGATACGACCCGTCCGTCGGGACCTATATCAACCTCACCATGCGTGTCGACGAACTGGGACGGATTCGCGGGGTCCTTTGTCTGGGTGCGATAATAAAACGACGAGCGGGTTTTGATCGCGTTGTTGATGATCTGGTTGAGATGCGCGACGTCTTCATCGACGACCTGTGCCAGAAGCCACGCCATGTCGGGTTTCTGGCTCTCGTCGATGTTCAAGAGCCGGTACATGCCGGGCGACCACATGGTGTGACCGTCCGTGAGATGCTGGCGCCAATAGCCGAACCGCGCCGCGCGCTCGGCCAAACCGAACTGCGCGCGTTCGGCTGCAAGCTCGGCTTCGAGCACAGCGTCACACGCAACGGCTTCTGGTTTATCGCCCGGCGTCATCCAGCCCCAGTTTCCGGAAGGATATGGTCCCGATCGGCACGATAGGCGCGTGACGTTAAACAACGATTTCAAATTGCTATAGCGGCTAGTTCCTTTTGACTGCCGTTAAGTGCGGTTTAACCAGCAAGCTTTGGAAAGACCGAAGCTTTTACTACCCCGGCGCTCCCGCGCGCTTGGCATACTCCCAAGCCCGCTCCGCCAAGGGGCGCACGCCGGAGGCATTTTGCGCAGCATGGGCACTGTTCGCCGTCCCGTCGCGCACGCGTCCTACGATCCCCTGAAGGATGCCGGCGAGGCGAAAAAAATTATACGCGGCGTAGTAGTCCATATTCGGGATGGCGTCGCGGTGCGTGCGTTTGCAGTAGGTCGCGGTGTAAGCGTCCTTATCCGGGATTCCGAGCGCAGCGAAGTCTGCACCAAGCAGGCTGCCGCCACTGGAAACGCCGCCGGGCATTTGCCATTGCATCAGGTGATAGGTGAAATCCGCCATCGGATCGCCGATGGTACAAAGTTCCCAATCCAGCACCGCGATCACCTTCGGCTCGGTCGGGTGCAGGATCATGTTGTCGAGGCGATAGTCGCCATGGACGATGCTGTCGCGGGCGTCAGTCGGCAGATGCGCCGGCAGCCATTCGATCAGCTTTTCCATTTCGGGAATGTGTTCGGTTTCGGACGCCTTGTACTGCTTCGTCCAGCGCGAGACTTGGCGGCCGACGTAATTTCCCGGCTTGCCAAAGTTCTGAAGTCCGAGTTTCTCCCAATCCATATTGTGCAGTCGAGCGAAGGTTTCGTTCATCGCGTCATAGATCTGGCCGCGCTGTTTGGGTGTCTGATCGGGCAGCAGCGGCCCCCAATAGATGCGCCCCTCCACGCAATCCATCACATAGAAGATCGTTCCGATGATGCTTTCATCCTCGCAAAGCAGATATGGCTTTGCGACCGGAAATCCCGTCGGATACAAGGCCGCGATGATGCGGTATTCGCGATCTACCGCGTGCGCGCTGGGCAGCAGCTTTCCCGGCGGCTTGCGGCGCAGAACGTAATTCCTGTTCGGCGTGATCAGCTTGTAGGTCGGATTGGACTGACCGCCCTTGAACTGCCGCACTTCCATTGGTCCCTGAAAACCGTCAATGCGCTCGGCAAGATAAGCCTCCAGCTTCTTCTCATCGAAGCGATGGCTTTCCACCACCTCCTTCGTGCCTGAAAACTTCTCCTGGCGATCATCCTGCGTTGTCGCCTCGCTCATGGCGCGTTCCCCTGGTGCTTTTGGCCGATGTTGGCCTCTGGCTTCCGCGGACACAAGCGTTACGGGGCGGAAGCCTCAGGGCCAAAACCCATCGGCCGCGTCTCGAACGCCTGAGCGGCACGCACGGCGTCTTCGAACGCTGTCAGAACGGTCTCATAGTGGCGTGTCTCAATCGCAGCTTTCATGCGGTTGTTGAGCAGGACCTTTGTCGAACCGTGACCCGGCGGGCCGGGGATCACAACAAAGGTGGGAATCTGCGAGGTCACGAGTTCGCCGATATAGAGCATCAGCTCATATTTTTTGTTGGGCGTTACAGACCCGATGAGGGTGATATCGATGCCCGGCGTTCCGTCCTCGGTTTGCACCGGGCGCAGGAAGATATTAGAGCGGTCGGGACGCCAGGCCTCGTTCAAATTGGGCATCAGCCGCCAGCCGCAATAGAACGCCCGACAGACGTCCGGCCGATCATTGTAGATGCTGCAACCATTCTTCCAATGTTGGCAGAGAACATTCGGCGGCTTGTGCAGTTGCGGCGCGTCGATCGCCGGATAGCGGCAACAGACATTGCATCCGCCGCATTCGCGGTTCGGGATGGGCTGAAGAGGGTTCTGGTCCATAGTGCTTATATACGCGAAATTGCTTGCCAACCTATATCGCGTCTGCAGAAGCCGCCGGGCCAGTCGATCAAGTCGACTGCCTTATACGCGCGCACCTGAGCTTCGGCCACAGTCTGGCCGAGTGCAGTGACGTTGAGAACGCGACCGCCAACTGCAAGCAGTTTCCCGTCCCGCCGTTGGGTTCCGGCTTGGAATATCTGTACACCTTCGACGGCTTCTGCCGCATCGAGATTTTTGATTTCCGTGCCTTTGGTGTAATCTCCGGGATAGCCCATCGACGCCATCACAACGGTCAATGCCGTCTCGCCGCTCCAGCGCAAATCGAGATTGTGCAATTGTCCGTCGCGCATGGCGATCAGCGCGGTGAGCAGGTCCGATTTCAGCCGGGGTATCAGCACTTGGCATTCTGGGTCGCCGAAGCGGCAATTGTATTCAACCAGCTTCGGGCCATCCTTCGTGATCATTAGCCCCAAATAAAGCACGCCCTGATAGCGCCGGCCGCGCTCGGCCATCGCGACCACAGTCGGCTTGATGAACTTTTCCATCGCGATCTGCTGAAGGGGGGATGTCAGAACCGGCGCAGGCGAATAAGCGCCCATGCCGCCCGTGTTCGGCCCCTTGTCGCCGTCGAACGCGCGCTTGTGGTCCTGCGCGCCTGCAAGCGGTATCGCGGTTTCGCCATCGCTGAGCGCAAAGAAACTCGCCTCCTCGCCCTGCATGAATTCTTCCACGACGACTTCGCTGCCGCTTTCGCCGAAGCCGCCTTCGAACATGAAATCGATGGCCTTGGCCGCGTCTGCTTTCGTCTCGGCGATGATCACGCCTTTGCCTAGCGCCAGCCCATCCGCCTTAATGACGACCGGCAGGCCCAGCGTGTCGGCGAAAGCCTTGGCACACGCCGCGTCGCGGAAGCGTTGATAGGCGGCGGTGGGAATGCCGATCTCGCGGCAAAGATCCTTCACGAAGCCCTTGGAGCCTTCGAGGATGGCACCGTTGGCGCTCGGGCCGCTGGCACGAATGCCCACCGCCTCTAAACGATCCCACAATCCGCCGACCAGCGGATTGTCGGGTGCGATGACCACGAAATCGATCTTCTTTTCTTTAGCAAAGCCTACCAGCTTGTCGAAATCCATCGCCGCGATGGGGACACATTCGGCCACCTCGGCGATCCCGGCGTTTCCGGGCGCGCAATAAAGCTTGGTCAGCAGCGGACTGGCCGACAGCGCCCAGGCCAACGCGTGCTCGCGCCCGCCGGAACCGATGAGAAGGACTTTCATGGGCCGAACTTCCGGGAAGGGAGGGGTGGATTCAAGCGGGCTTCCTATATCATCTGTGAATCATGTCCGAAGCCGCCGCCACGCCCAATTTGCCCGAATATAGCGTCAGCGAGATCGCCAATGCGCTCAAGCGCACGGTCGAGGATTCCTTCCCCTTTGTGCGGGTCAGGGGCGAGATCAGTGGGCTGAAACTGGCATCGTCCGGCCACACCTATTTCGATCTGAAGGACGACAAGGCCGTCCTCAACGCTATTATCTGGAAACAGGGCGCGCGGCTCATCAAGCTGCGGCCGGAGGCGGGGCTGGAAGTCGTTTGCACCGGCCGGATTACGACCTACCCCGGTTCCTCCCGCTACCAGATCATTGTCGAGCAGATGGAGTTGGCCGGCGCGGGTGCGCTCATGGCCATGCTGGAGGAGCGCAAGAAGAAGCTTGCCGCCGAGGGCTTATTCGCCGCTGAGCGCAAGAAGCTGCTCCCGTTCCTGCCGGACGTGATCGGCGTCATCACATCGCCCACGGGCGCGGTGATCCGCGACATCATGCACCGGCTGAACGAACGCTTCCCGCGCCGCGTGCTGCTGTGGTCCGTCCCCGTACAGGGCGAGCGGGCTGCGGCGGAAGTGGCCGCCGCCATTCGCGGCTTCAACGCGCTGACGATGGATGGCGTTGTGCCGCGTCCCGATCTGCTGATCGTCGCGCGGGGCGGCGGTTCCATCGAAGACCTGATGGCGTTCAACGAAGAGATTGTCGTGCGCGCCGTCGCCGAAAGTGTCATTCCGCTAATTTCCGCTGTGGGCCACGAAACCGATACCACACTGATCGACTTCGCCTCCGATCGCCGCGCGCCAACGCCCACCGCCGCCGCCGAGATCGCCGTGCCGGTGCGGGCCGAGCTGCTGTCGCAGTCTCTGGATTTCGAAAGACGAGTTCTCAATTGCTTCACACGCGGCATCGTCACGCGTCGTATTACTTTGACTCAGCTGACCCGCGTGTTGCCTCGCCGCGATCAACTGTTTGCGCAGCCCCGCCAACGGCTGGACGTTGCTTCCGATAAGCTGGGCAGTGTGCTGCGGCGCAATCTGCAGGAACATCGCCGCGCTTTTGCCGAGGCAGCGGCGCTCTTGCGGCCGCGCCCGATCCGCCACCACATCACCGTCTGCAACGAACGCACGACTGTTCTCGCCCGAAGGTTGGAGCGCTGTTTCAGCGCGCGTCTGAGTGAGGATCGCAAGAAACTGGAAAGCTTGTCGCGGGTTCTGGAAGGCATTTCCTATCGCGGCATACTGGACCGGGGGTTCGTTCTTGTCCGGGGCGCGGACGGTTCCATCCGCCGCCGGGCGGAGGCGGTGAAATCCGGTGAACGGCTTTCCCTCGCCTTTGCGGATGGCGCGCGGGAGGCCGTCGCGGGCGGCGTTCCATCCCCGACGACAAAGCCGCGTGTGACAAAACCGTCGGGAAATCAGGGCGACTTGTTCTAGCCGTCCGCCAATATGTTAGGATGAGACATGAACAAGATGGACCGTGATTTCCGTGCCGAAGGGCAGGCCGACGTCGAATATCTCGACGGCGAATACCGCGTCATCAAGGCCGGGTCCTTCGTGATCTGCGCCGTGACCGGCACGCAGATTCCGCTCGATGCCTTGCGCTACTGGAATGTCGATCTGCAGGAGGCCTATGCCTCCGCCGCCATCGCGCTGAAGCGCTTTCAGGAAACCGGCGGCACGCCGAAATGATTCACCGCCGAGCGTTCGTCGTCAGCGCCGCCGCGACGACGTTGCTGCCTTCGTTTGCGCGGGCAGCCGCGTCGCGCCTCTCCCTTTCCGGTTCGCAAGAGCAGGGCGGACTCGTCGTTATGAAGGCGGCGCCCGGCGCCCTCGCGAACGTCGACCGGAAAAATGTTCTTGTCTCACCGGAAGGGTTGTTCGCGTTCGGCATCGCCTATGACCGCACGGATGGCGCGACGGTCCGCGTCGATTTCGCAGATGGCATATCCGAGACGCGCGTGATCACGCCTATCGTCCGTCACTATGAAGTGCAGACTATCACCGGGCTGCCGCAGAAATTCGTGACGCCGCCACCGGAAGATATCGCACGCATCAAAGCCGAACACGCGCGCCTGGCGGTCGCGCGCCAGATCGATTCGCCTGAAACATGGTTCAGCGAGCCGTTCGACTGGCCGTTTTCCGGAATCATCAGCGGCGTTTATGGCAGCCAGCGCATCCTGAACGGGACGCCGATGGCGCCGCATCTCGGCGTGGACCTCGCGGCACCGGAGGGAACGCCGATCCACGCTCCCGCCGACGCCCGGGTAGCCATTGCCGCGCCGTGGTTCCTGGAAGGCAATTTCACCATGCTCGATCACGGTCACGGCGTGTTCACCGAATACCTTCACCAAAGTGCGTTCAAGGTGAAAGAAGGCGATGTCGTTGCGCGCGGGCAGATGATCGGCCTGGTCGGCCAGACCGGCCGTGCGACCGGGCCGCATACGCATTGGGGCATGAACTGGTTTGAGCTCAAGCTCGATCCGTCGCTCTATACGCGCACGCCCGCACCGGCGAAAAGCTAGGCTTCCGGCTGCGCCGCCAGGGCTTGCGCGCGCTTGCTCCAGATTTTGTCGCCGGGCTTGGGCCAGCGGCGGTGGATCCACAGCCATTGCGACGGCCGCGACCGCACCATCTGTTCGATGCGCTCGGTAATCTTGATGGTCAGTTGATGCACATCCTGATCGTGATCGCCACTTGGCGTGAATTCGACCGGCGGGTGCACGGTCATGCGGAAACGCGCGCCGCCCAGCCGTTCGTTGAAGGTCGGCAGGATGATGCAGTTCAGCTTCAGTGCCAGCGCGGCAGGCGCGGGGGTCGTCATCGCGTCACGCCCGAAGAAGGGTGCGGGTAGTCCTTCATTTGTTTTCTGATCGACGAGAATGAGAATGGCTTTGCCAGCGCGCAGCAGCGAGAAGATGCGTCGTGTGCCTTGCGCGCCTTTGGCGATCTGGTCCTTCGGCCCGTTCTTGATGCGCTGGCGCACCATCCAGCGATCTACGTAAGGATTGTTCAGCGGGCGGTAAACCTCGCCGCCTTCGATGCCGTGCTGCGCGGCGGCGAAGGGCATTGTCTCCCAGTTTGCGAAGTGACCGGACACGAACATAACACCTTTGCCGGTGGCAATCGCGTCGTCCGCGATCTCCACGCCGCAAGTCTGCAGTCTGGGATCGTCGCCATGCATCGAAAGCTTGTCGAGATGGGCATATTCGGCGACGGTGCGGCCAAGATTGTCCCACACTTCGAGCAGGATCGCTTCGATCTCCGCATCGCTTTTTTCGGGGTAGGCCTTCTTGAGATTGTCCCGGCCGCGTTGCGAGACATGCGTGCGATAGAGGATGTTGCGGCCGATCCAGCCGCCAAGCGCGGATGCGCCGTCCAGCCCGAACAGCTTAAAGAAGCAGATGAGGATAAAGAATACCGCCGCTTCCGCGCGATAGCGCAGCATCGTGGCGAACGGCATTCTCGGGATCGGTGCGATCTCGGTCATTGGGCGCGCTATGGGGCGCGAGGGGCGGCACTGTCAAGCAGTGCAGCTAGCGCCGCGGGGTCCTCGAACGCCGCCCGTACCGGAATGAAGCGCACATCCTCGCGCTCGGCGGGCGTTAATCGCACGAAGTCTTTTTCGGTTGTGACCAGTGATGCATCCAACGCCTTGGCCCGCGACCGGAGCCGGGCAAACTCCGCAGCGGTATAGGCATGATGGTCATCATAAGCGCGTTCCTCGACGATCTCGGCGCCAAGCGCGCGCAAGGTTGCGAAGAACTTCTCAGGCCGGCCGATCCCGGCGAATGCTGCCACGCGCTGCCCCGCGACTCCCGGCGCATCCACCGGAACAAGAGTTGCGCGCAGCACGAGGCCGCTGAAGCCCGGAAGTTTCGGCGTTCCGTTGCCCACCAGGACGACAGCCTGCGCGCGCGCAAGCCCCAGCGCGATGTTCTCGCGCAAGGGACCAGCAGGAAGTATCCGTCCGTTGCCGAACCCCGTCTCCGCATCCACGACGATGATGGACAAATCCTTCGCGAGCGCGAAATTCTGGTGGCCATCATCCATCACAATGACGTCGGTCTGTTTGCTGTCTGCAAGTTTGGCGCCTGCTGCACGGTCGCGCGAAACAATAACAGGCGCAGCGCCCGCCAGCAGGAGCGCCTCGTCGCCAGTTTCCTCGAACGTGTCATGTGCAAGATCAATGATGCCAGGGCCCCGCATCTTCCCGCCATAGCCGCGCGTCAGGATGAAGGTGCGTTTCCCATGCTCGATCAACGCGCGTGCGATGGCGATGGCGATGGGTGTTTTGCCTGAACCGCCGGCCGTCAGATTGCCGACGCAAACCGTTTTCGCCGTGGCGCGATAAGGCCGCGCATGGGCAGCTTTCCAGGCGACGGTCGCGCCATAGGTCCAGCCCAAGGGCGTCAGCGCCGCCACGGCCAGCTTCGCCGTATAGTCCTTCTCGTCCCAGAACTCAGGCGCGCGCATGAAGAAGCGCCTCGATTGCGGTGATGGTTTTATCGACGGCACCGCCGAGCACGATGGCCGCCGCGTGCGCCGCTTCACCCATCGCCTTTGTTTCGGCCGGGTTTGCGATAAGCCGCTTTGCTATCGCGGCGATTTCGGATGCGGACGACACGCGCATTCCGCCATGCGCAGAGAGGATTGCATCATAGGCCTGGATGAAGTTTTCCGTGTGTGGCCCGGTCAGCACAGCGCATCCCAGCCGCGCGGGCTCGAGCGGATTCTGTCCGCCATGCGGAATGAGGCTGCCGCCGATGAAAGCGAACGGCGTGAGGCGATAGAGCAGGCCCAGTTCACCAATCGTATCGGCGATATAGACCTGCGTCTCTGGCGCGGGCAGGGCACCTAGCGAACGTCGAAGGGCGGGGCGCGATCCACAGAGCATCGCAATGTCGGCGCCGCGCTCGGGATGGCGTGGCGCGATGATCGTTAGCAGATCGGGAAAGTCGGCACGCAATTTGTCCTGCGCCGGAAGGATCGTCTCGTCTTCGCCGAGGTGCGTGCTCGCCGCGACCAACATGTGCCGCTTGCCGATCGCGTGCTTCAATGCCGCGAGCTTTGTTTCGTCGGCGGGCAGCGGGGGCGCATCGGCTTTCAGGCTGCCGGTGATCTGGACGTTTCGCGCGCCGAGTGCGGTGAGGCGCTTCGCCGTGTCGGCATCCTGTGCCAAGCAGACATCGAACAGGGACAGCAGCGCGCCGGCGACGCCTTTCGCACGGCTCCAGCCGCGAAAGGAGCGCTCCGACATGCGCCCGTTTACGAGCGCCAGCTTCGTGCCTTGCCCGGCCGCGCGATAAAGAAGATTCGGCCATAGGTCCGATTCAACGAAAAGCGCTGCATCGGGTCGCCAATGCGAAAGAAAGCGTTTGGCCGCGGCGGGTGTATCGACCGGCGCATATTGATGGATCGCGCGGTTGGGCAGGCGCTCGGCCATGAGCTTGGCGCTCGTCACAGTGCCGCTCGTCACCAGAACATGACGTCCGGCTTTCAGGAACGCATCGACCAGCGGCAGCGCCGATACGCTCTCGCCCACGCTGGCGCCATGGATCCAGATCAGTTCGCCCTCGGGGCGGCTGACGCTTGCGCAACCCAGCCGCTCGCGCATGCGTGCGGTGTCTTCCTTGCCGCGCAGCGCGCGCTGGCGCAGAAAAAATGGTACGGCAGGCGCAAGTGCCATCGTCGCCAGCCGATAGGCTGCCAGCCCCAGTGGCGCGGCCACTTAGCCTGGCTCCCGATCGTCGAGGCCACGCTGATAGAGGCGGGCGTAAAGGCCGTTCAGCGCCATCAATTCGGCATGCGTGCCCGATTCCACGATGCGTCCGCGATCCATGACATAGATGCGGTCGGCGTCGAGAACGGTGGACAGACGGTGCGCAATGACGATGGTGGTGCGGCCTTCCATCAGATGCGATAGCGCTTCCTGCACCTGCCGCTCGCTTTCCGTATCGAGCGCGGAGGTCGCTTCATCGAGCAGCAGGATCGGCGCGTTGCGCAGCATGGCGCGTGCGATGGCGATGCGCTGGCGTTGCCCGCCGGAGAGTTTCAGTCCGCCCTCACCAACCTGTGAGTCATAGCCGTCCGCCTGCGCAGTGATAAAATCATGCGCTGCAGCGGCCTGTGCGGCTTCGATAATTTCCTGCCGTGTCGCATCGCGCCGGCCCTGTGCGATGTTCTCGGCGATGGTTTCGTCGAACAGAATCGGCTCCTGCGTGACGAGGGCGATGTGATCGCGCAACGATACAAGGGTCACATCGCGGATGTCCTGTCCGTCGATGGTGATGCTGCCGCTGTCGACGTCGTGGAAACGCAACAGAAGGTTGAACAGCGTCGTTTTGCCTGCACCCGACGGGCCAACGAGCGCGATCTTCTGTCCTGGCATGACGTCGAGCGAGACATTCTCCAGAGCTGCTGCGTCGGCGTTGTAGCGAAAGGACACATGGTCGAAGCGCACCGCGCCGCCACGGGCGATGACCAACGGCTTGGCATTCGGCCGGTCGAAGATGTCGGGCTTGGCATCGATCACGGCGAAGATGCGGTTCGCCGCGGCGAGGCCTTCGGTCGTAACGGTCTGAAGCTGGCTGAGATTACGCACAGGCTGTTGCGCCAGCAGCATTGCAGCGAGAAATGCAAAGAATTGGTTCACGGCCAGCGTGCCGTGAAGGCTCATATACCCTGCGATGGCGAAGGTGATCGCCGCCGCGACACCGCCGATCAAATCGGTCGATGGCACCGCCGCGGATCGCGCGCGCACCGCTTTCAGCAGATAGCGCAGCCGCTTGTCGATGCGTGCGTTCGCGATGTCGGTGGCGTGATCTTCCAGATTGTAAGCCTTGATGATCCGTCGTCCGGTGAGCGCCTCGGTGAGCGATTTCGACAGCGTGCCGGTTTCCTCCATGCCGCGCGTGGAGGAGCGGCGAAGTGAACGGCTGATCTTGTCAATCACCCATACGACAGGCGGGAGCAGCACCAATGAGATGAGCGAAAGCTGCCAGCTGTTCCAGATCATCACGACGAGCATCGCAATCAGCGTCAGGATTTCGCGGCCCATCGCCAGGATGCCGCGCGTGATGGCGTTTCGCAGCAGCGTGGTGTCGTAAAGAAATTTGGAGATCATCTCCGAGGAATGCACGGCGTTCAGACCACCGATGTCGAGCCGGATTTGGCTGCGGAACATGTCGCGCTGGATATCGGCGCTGATGCGCTCGGCGATGGTGTTGGTGATCGACTGCTCACCGAAGCTGGAGACCGCGCGGACAATGATCACCACCATATATTCCAGCGGAATGATGACGAACTGGTCTGCATGCTTGAGCAGGAAGACACGCTTGATCGCGGGGTTGATAAGGCCGGCCATGAGGCCGGTCATCGCCGCGGAAATCACCATGCAAAAGATGCCGATCGCCAGCAGACCCCAGCGATTGCCGATATAGTCGCGCACGATGCGGCGCACGGCGGCCCAGTCGCCATGCGGCTTTATGGGCAGGGGTTTTGCAGCGACAGATGTCAGGTTTTCTGGGCGGAGGTTCATGCGGGCGCCGGTCTAGCACAGCCCCGGCGGGCCGGTCACTTGTTTATCGTCAGCTTTTGTAGCCGCACCAAGGGGTTAATGCTCGTCCGGCTCCATGAGCCGATGAATATGGACCACGAAATAACGCATGTTCGCGTTGTCCACGGTGCCTTGCGCCCTGCCGCGCCAGGCCTTCAGCGCCTCCGCGTAGTTCGGATACATGCCCACGATGTCGAGCTTGTTGAGGTCCTTAAATTCGTGGGCGTGCGGTGACACCAGTTCGCCGCCGAAGACAAGGTGAAGAAGCTGTTTGGGTTCATGTTCGGCCATGACTCACCTCTGCAGATTTATATGACGCACGCGCGACAGAATTTCCGCGTGCAGCGCCGGACCTGCCGCGATCAGCGAAGGCTGAATCGTCTGCGGACCGTTATAGCGTGGAACGGTGCCGTCATGCGTGGTTACGATGCCGCCTGCCTCGCGGACGATGATATCGGCTGCCGCGATGTCCCAGTCCCGCTTCGCTGATAGCGCCAATGTGGCATCGAACGTGCCGCTCGCCACCAGCGCCATGCGATAGGCAACCGAGTTGCGGTTCTCGATATGCATCGGCGGCCAAGGCCGATTCGGCGGCGTATTCCACGCCGAATGCTCCATCATGTCGTGTGCCGCGCACATGCGGCAGCCTTCCAGTTCTGTACGGTTCGATACATGGATCGGGTGGCCGTTCAGTGTTGCGCCTTCACCGTCATTCGCGGCAAAGCATTCGTCCAGAACAGGATTGAGCACCACCCCTATAACAGGTCTACCGTCGTGCACGAGTGCTACGCAGATCGTGAAGTGAGGCCTGTTCTTCAGAAACGCGATGGTGCCGTCGATGGGATCGACGACGAAGACATCCTTCCTCTCCAGCCGCGACGGATCGTCCTCTGTCTCCTCTGACAGCCAGCCATAATCCGGCCGCGCCGCGAGAAGTGTCTCGCGCAGATATTTGTCCACGGCGAGATCGGCTTCGGTCACCGGCTGGCCTTTGCCCTTGTCCCATCGCTTGTAATCGCCGCCATAATATTTGCGGGCTATCGCACCGGCTGCGCGCACAGCCCCCTCGATCAGGGATCGGTCTGCGGCAAGTCCGGCGTCACGCGCCGGCAATGGTCATGCCTTCCACGCGAATCGTCGGCGCGTTCGTGCCGTGGCGGAATTCCAGGTCGTTCGCGGGCGTCAGATTGAGGAACATGTCTTTCAGATTGCTGGCGATGGTCACGCCCGAAACGGGATAGGCGATCTTGCCGTTCTCGATCCAGAAGCCCGCCGCGCCCTGGCTGTAGTCGCCTGTCACGCCGTTCACGCCGAAGCCCATTGTCTCGGTGACGTAGAAGCCATCCTTGATATCGGCCATCAGTTCTTCGGGCGAAAGCGTGCCCGGCGCCATGTAGAGATTGGTGGTGGAGGGCGAGGGCGGCCCGCCGGTGCCGCGCGCAGCGTGGCCGTTGGTCGTCAGGCCAAGCTGCTTTGCGCTGGCGGTATCGAGCAGCCAAGCCGTTAGCACGCCATTCTCGATCAGCACCATCTTGCGGTTTGCAACACCTTCGCCATCGAATGGCTTGGAGCGTTGGCCGCGCACGCGATGTGGATCATCGATGATATTAATGGACGGGCCGAACACGGCTTGTCCCAGCTTGTCCTTCAGGAAGCTTACCCCACGCGCGATGGAGGAGCCGGAAATCGCGCCGGCGAAACTGCCGACCAGAGATGCCGACACGCGCGGGTCATAGACCACCGGCGCACGTTGCGATTTGGCCTGCCGCGGGTTGAGACGTTTGATCGTGCGCTCGCCCGCGCGTTTACCGACCAAGTCCGACGCTTCCAAGTCCGCGGCGTGGCGCGCGCTGGACTGCGCATAGTCGCGCTCCATGCCCGTGCCTTCGCCGGCAAGCACGGCAACGCCGATGCCGTGGCTGGTGGAGGCATAGCCGCCACGAAAGCCTTCGCTGGTGGCAAGCGCGATGGCGGAGCGGCTGAAGCTGGCGCCACCACCCTCGGAATTGGTGATGCCTTTGACGGCCATCGCCGCGACCTCGACGGTTTTCGCGCGTTCGATCAGCGTTTCGGTGGAAGGCTCGTTCGGATCTTCGAGATCGAGGGCTGGGAAATCGCGCGCCAGCAACTCCTTCGGCGCGAGGCCCGCATATTTGTCTTCCGGCGCCAGCCGCGCCATCGCGACCGCGCGATCCGGCAATTCGGCGAGCCGATCTTTGGACAGATCGGTGGACGACACGAACGCCACCTGTGCACCGACGAAGACGCGCAGGCCAAGATCGGTCGATTCCGCGCGCTCGACGTCTTCCAGTTTTCCAAGGCGATAAGAAACGCCGGCGGACACGCTCTCAACCAGCAGTGCGTCCGCGGCGTCGGCGCCCGCCCTGCGGGCCACCCGGATCAGAGTATCTAGGATTTCTTCTTTGTTCGGTTTTGCCAAATCAGGATGCCGGGAGTGAGGCTTGCGCGAAGAAAATGAGATAGAACACCCCAACGATCCCGACAATAAAGGAAATCCATGTCAGCATGGTGCCGACCAAGCGGAGCGTGGTCGGCCCCGTGGATTGCGACAGGCCGACGGCATGGATAAGGCGGCCCAGCGTCAACGTGCCGCCGACCCCGTGGATCAGCCAGATCGATCCGCCAAGCGGCGAGGCCAGCGCCCACAGCAGGAGCAGGGCCATCGGAACATATTCGGTGTTGTTCGCATGCGCCCGCAGCGGCCCGGCCACTTCGGCCATGCCGCCGTCGCCGATATCGACGCGATAGGTGACGCGGGCGCGGGTGACGAGAACCCCCAGCACCAGCATGATGAGCGCATTCAGCGCGGCATAGAAACCAAAAGCGAAATAGCCGGATTCAAAGACCAATGACATGAAGTTCCCCTCTCCCCTGAAGTGCAGGCATGTGAAGGCTGAATCCCGGTTGGGTCAAGCGGTCAATGGGGCGCCGCACCCGCAGAGGCCGCAGTGACGTAGAGCTTCTTCTCCCGATAGGCGATGTAGAGATGAAGCTGCCGTAATATGTCCATGCCCAGAATCAGTTGCGGCGTGCGGCGAACCTCCGGCATCAGATGATGCGCGTCGATTTCTTCCTGCTTGAGCCGGTCGGCGAGTGCATCGCGCACGAGCACGATCTGTGGATTGGCGATGGCCACGCCGCCTGCCACCAGCGATTTGAAACGCGTCCGATAAACCCCGTCG
>DASXHQ010000137.1:0-12556 GCA_036488415.1 Rhizomicrobium sp. | reverse complement strand
ATCTGATGGCCGAAAATCGAGATCGTACCGGTGCCCGTGCGGTCGCGCTTCTCCGCGCCCTGTTTGAGCACACGTTCCATGAGATCGTGATACTGGCGCATGATTTAGATATAGGCCGATTCCGGTCCGGAATCAGCCCGGTCTATTGGGACGAAGTTGTGAGTTTTTGTCCTCGTGCCACGAGATAGCCGTAGATGGCGCCGAGTTCCTCATCGCTGAAATTGCGGAAACGAACACGCGCCGCTGCGGACATCATGCCGATTTCGCGGTTTCCTGCGGCTTTGCCCGTGCGCATCAACTTGAAGAAATCTCCGCGCTCATACGACGCGACGACGAGAAGATCGGGCGGTCCGTCGGGCTGACCGCGCAAGGATGTGGTGTGGCACTCGCCACAGGCGGCCATGGCGAGCCCACGGCCGCGTGCGAACTTCGAGCCGAGGTCGAGCGCGGGCATCTGCTGCGAAAACCAATATTGGTCGTCGTGATTCTTGCCCCGGATGAATCCGAGCCGCGCAGAGATGCCGGCAGATGGCGGCGGAATATCCTCGCCGGCCGGCGGTAGCGAACGGATATACGCAATCATGTCTGCCAAATCCGAATCCGGAATGAATTGAAACGCATCCGATGGCATCGTCTCCGCAACGCTGGTTCCATCCGGACGCAAGCCCCTGCGGATTGCGCGATCAAAATCCCCATCGCTGAATGTTTTCGCGAGCCGCGTAAGATTGCGCGACTTCATCCTGAAATCGGGAATGAACACGCCTTGCAGCCTCCTCGTATGGCAATTCCCACAGCCATAGGCCAAAACGAAATGCCGGCCACGCGCGATGGCTTCAGCGCCTTGCGCCGCGCGGATATGCGACGGCGGCAAAGGATAGACCTTCGCGATGAGCCGTTCCGACCAGACGTAGAAAACGGCCGTCCCTGCAAGAATCGCCACACACAGGCTAATTCCGGCCCATTTCAGAACGCGGCCCATCCCCGCCTACCTTCAAAAATTAAGACCAAGCACCTATATTAGCCGGGTCCGGGCAACCGGACTATGGCGATAAACGGCTGCGTAATAAGCGGACTGGACCCGGGGGCGGTACCCGGCGCCTCCACCAAATGCCCATCGAAGCCTCATCCTAGGCTAGGTTTCGGTGGGTATCTGTGGGGGCGAAACAGGATCGACAGACGTGTAAAGGCTGTCCTTTTGCTCGGTATGGTATCCGCCGTTATCGGGCTGTCTGTATAGGTGCCAACGACAATGAAATGGCCCTCGCTGCCTAATAGGTAAGCGCGGCTCGGGGGGACGCCGGGCAACAGAAGTCCCCCCACTTATTTGGTCACCGATGCGCTGCGCAGCTTTTCTTTTTGGTGTGCTGGTAACTGCCGTCCCGGCTTTCGCATCGGGCGAACGGGTCCCTTGCAAAAACAGCCCGCACATAGTCGGCGAGTGCTTCACGCTGCACGGACGCCTAACCGTGTACAACGGATCGTTAAACTACCGGCTTTGGCCGGTAGGGAGTCATCGTTTGCTGGCGCTTGTCGACGGGGCTGATAACTATGATGATGAAAATCCACCCGTGCCCAAATACCTAAAAACACCGCTAGAAGACCCATCATTCGACAGAGACGAATTTGCCGATTTTTACGTGTGCCCAATAACACATTACCAGCGCGGTGTTATGCAGCATGTTTGTCTTTTGGGTGCCTCGCACGTTTCGACCGTAAGTCATCCTTATTAAGCGGCGATCGCACGTTCGGGCAGCTCGTCCGTAGCGACTCGGCGTTCGGCGTACTTGTCAGAAGGCCCTTGCGCGTGGTTGCGTTCGCGCAACCGCTATCTCTATCCGAGGCTTCCATGACCACCACCGACCCACTCTTTGCGCCCTTCAAGCTCAAGAACCTTTGTCTGCCAAATCGCATCGTCATGGCGCCCATGACGCGTTCCAAATCGCCCGGACAGGTGCCGGGCGCGGATGTCGCGGCCTATTACCGCGCACGCGCCGAAGGCGGCGTCGGCCTCATCCTCACGGAAGGCACCTCGCCGGAGCATAAATCCGCTTCCAACGACGCCAATGTGCCCGCCTTCTTCGGCAAGGAAGCACTCGCCGGCTGGGCGAATGTGCTGAAAGAGGTGAAAGCCGCCGGCGGCCACATCATGCCGCAGCTTTGGCATCAAGGCGTCGTGCGCCATCCGGGCTCCGGTCCCTATCCGGAAGAGCGCAGCATGTCGCCGTCGGGCCTTGCCAAGCCCGGCAAGAAGGTTGCCGAGCCGATGAGCGACGCGGACATCGCCGACGTGATCGGCGGCTTCGCCAAAAGCGCACGCTACGCGATGGACATGGGCTTTGACGGCGTCGAGATCCACGGCGCGCACGGCTACCTCGTCGATCAGTTCTTCTGGAATGGTATCAATGAGCGCAGTGACAAGTTCGGCGGCGACATTGCACAGCGCACCAGCTTCGCGGTCGAAATCGTCAAAGCCGTCCGCGCCGCCACGCGGCCGGATTTCCCCATCCTGCTGCGCTTCTCGCAATGGAAGCAGCAGGATTTCGCGGTGCGGCTCGCCCATACGGTAAAAGAACTGGAAACCTTTCTCGCGCCGCTGACGAAAGCCGGCGTCGATATGTTCCATTGTTCGACGCGCCGTTTTTGGGAACCGGAATTCCCCGAATCCGGATCGGACATGAATCTTGCCGGCTGGACGAAGAAAATTTCCGGCCTGCCGACGATGACCGTGGGGTCGGTGAGCCTGAATGAGGATTTTATCAATGCCTATCGTGGAAAGGCCGCAGAGGTCGATACCGGCGCGCATTTGAATGGATTGATAAAAATGCTGGAACGCGGGGATTTCGATCTCGTCGCGGTCGGACGCGCGCTGATTGTGAACGCCGACTGGCCCAAGAAAATCCGCGAAGGCCGTGTGGATCAGCTAAAGCCTTGGACCCCCGAAGCGTTGCAGACGCTCACATAAAACAACGCCGCACGTTGACTCGGCAATCGCCCCTATTAGTCTTACGGGCTACGGGAGCGACATGGCGAAAGACTTCATCGGCTATCAGGCTTTGGCGGATGCCGCATTGCGTGGCGTCGTGCGCGAAGCGCTGCGCCGTATCGAGAAGCAGGGCCTCGTCGGCGCGCATCATTTCCGCATCACTTTCAAGACGGGATTCCCCGGCGTCGAGATTCCGGACTTCCTGCGCGAGCAATATCCCGACGAGATGATGATCATTCTTCAGCATCAGTTCTGGGGGCTGAAGGTGAAGGAGAATCATTTCGAGGTGACGCTGTCGTTCAAGAAGGTGCCCGCGACTCTCACCGTCCCCTTCGCGGCGCTGACGCAGTTCGCCGATCCGGGCGTGTCCTTCGGCCTGCAATTCCGTGAAGTGGGCGAGGACGGCGAACTCAAGCCGCTCGCCTCGCCTGCACCGACGCCCCTGCCCCACGCGCCCAAGGTTGAGCATAAGGCCGAGCATCCGGCGGCGGCCGAACCGGGCGAAGAAAAACCGCCCGCCGCGCCTGGCGAAGTCGTGAGCCTGGACGCTTTCCGGAAGAAGTAGCGCCGCCTTGTGGCGCATGGACTTTTGCCTCTCGCGGACTTAATCCACGAGCGAAAATCCGCGACGGCCAGCCATGACCAAGACCCGCACCGAAACCGATACCTTTGGCCCCATTCAGGTCGATGCTTCGAAATATTGGGGGGCGCAGGCGGAACGCTCACTGCACAATTTCAAGATCGGCTGGGAGAAGCAGCCGCTGCCGATCGTGCGGGCACTGGGCATCGTCAAGCGTGCGGCCGCCGAAGTGAACATGAAACTCGGCAAGCTCGATCCCAAGATCGGCGAGACCATCGTGAAGGCCGCGCAGGAAGTGATCGACGGCAAGCTCGACGATCATTTCCCGCTCTCGGTGTGGCAGACAGGTTCCGGCACGCAGTCCAACATGAACGCCAATGAGGTGATCTCCAACCGCGCCATCGAGATGCTGGGCGGCGAGATGGGATCGAAGAAGCCGGTCCATCCCAACGATCACGTCAACATGAGCCAGTCATCCAACGACACCTATCCCACGGCCATGTCCATCGCCTGCGCGGAGGAGATCCACAATTCGCTGCTGCCGGCACTGCGCGAATTGCGCGACGCGCTGAATGCGAAGTCGCAAGCGTGGAAAGACATCATCAAGATCGGCCGCACGCACACGCAGGATGCAACGCCGATTACCTTGGGCCAGGAATTTTCCGGTTACACACAGCAGATCACCAACGGCGTCGAACGCATCGAGCAGACCATGCCCAAGCTGATGGAGCTGGCGCAGGGCGGCACGGCGGTCGGCACCGGCCTCAACGCGCCGATCGGCTTCGACAAGATGGTGGCCGAACGCATCGCCGCCATCACCGGCATGAAGTTCACCACCGCACCCAACAAGTTCGAGGCGCTGGCGGCGCATGACGCCATGGTGTTCAGCAACGGCGCGATCAACACCGTCGCCGCGTCGATGTTCAAGATCGCCAACGACATCCGCTTTTTGGGATCGGGCCCGCGTTCGGGCTTGGGCGAGCTGGCGCTGCCGGAGAATGAGCCCGGCTCCTCTATCATGCCGGGCAAAGTAAATCCCACACAGTGCGAAGCGGTCACGCAGGTCTGCACCCGCGTCTTCGGCAATCATGCGACAATCACCTTCGCCGACAGCCAGGGCAATTTCGAGCTCAACGTCTACAATCCCGTCATGGCCTACAGCTTCCTGCAGAGCGTGCGGCTGATGGCCGACAGCGCCAAAAGCTTCACCGAGCATTGCATCGTCGGCATCGAGCCCCGGCTGGACAATATCAAGCACGGCCTAGAGCGTTCGCTGATGCTGGTGACGGCGCTGGCGCCCAAAATCGGCTACGACGCCGCCGCCAAGATCGCCAAGACCGCGCACAAGAACGGCACCACGCTCAAGGAAGAAGCGCTTAAGACCGGCATCGTCACCGCCGAGGAGTTCGACAAGATTGTCCGCCCGGAAGACATGATCGCGCCGAAATAACGTGAAACTCGGCACCAGGCGCTTCCGGCCCGACAAGAGCGACGCTTCGCTCATTATTGAGCAGAACAACATGAGCGGCCGCGTGTCTTACTGGCACAATGGCGAGCACCAGAGCGTGGCCGACGCCAACGGCATCAGCCTCGCCGACTATATCCACGCGATCCACGCCTTCCTGCGCCAAACCCGTGCGCGCGACGTGCTGATGATCGGCTGTGGTGGCGGCACCCTGGCCACCATGCTGCACGGCGACGGCGTGAACGTCACCATCGTGGACATCGATGGGCGCACCTTCGATCTGGCACGGCGCTACTTCAATTTGCCGAAGGCCGTGCGCTGCGAAACCGCCGACGGCGCGGAATTCCTGCGCCGCAGCCGCGCCCGCTACGATGGGATCGTTCTGGACGCTTACAACGGCGACAACGTGCCCGATGTCTTCAACACGCCATCCTATTTCGCCTCGGTCAAGGCGCGCATGACGGCCGCCAACGCGATCTATCTGGAAAACACGTTGGTCGATGACGACAACGACCGCAGACCCGATAACCGCGCGCGGCTCTTGCAGAAGACCTGGCCGGAAGTCCGCCTGCTCGATTGCGATGGCTGGGTGGATCGCAATGCCGTACTCGCGGCTGGCGCGGTGCGTGGATTGCGCAAGCCGAAACTCATCCTACGACCCGCGCGCGGCGCGAAGAAACTGGAACGCGAGATGGACTCGCTGACGTTCCGCAAATTGCGGAAATAAGCGGATGGCGCTGAAGAAGAAATCCTTCTCGCTCTCGGGCCATCGCACCTCTGTGGCGCTGGAAGCGGAATTCTGGGCCGTCCTCGAACAACAGGCTGCTACCGCAAAGCAAAGCCTCGCCGGGTTCGTGGCCGACATCGACAAGAACCGCGGAAACCGACCATTGGCCAGCGCGCTGCGTCTGGCGGCGCTGGCCGCCGCAGCGCATCGGCCTTAAACTCCTGACAATCCCTGACAGGCTGCTGACACGATGCTGTCAGCAGGAAGGGGTTACATCGGACGAGCAAACCGGAGAGGCCACCATGATCACGCTGTTTCACCGCCCCAAGACCCGCTCGTCGCGCTTCATTTTCCTGCTGGAAGAACTCGGCGCGCCATATGCGATCCAACAGGTCACAATTCGCGACTCCAAAGGCGAAGGCGCGCTCGATCCCGGCAATCCGCATCCGCATGGCAAAGTACCTGCGATCAAGGACAACGAGACCGGCGATATCGTTTACGAATCGCCGGCCATCACGCTTTATCTCACCGACAAATTTCCCAAGGCGGGCATTGGTCCGACGGTCGGCCAAAAAGGCCGCGGCGCCTATCTGTCGTGGCTGGCTTATTATGGCGACGTGCTGGAGCCGTCCGTCATGTCGAAATTCCAGAACACACCCGTGCCGCGCGGCACCGCAGGATGGGTAGCACTGGAAGAAGTGATGGAGCATGTCATCGGCACGCTTTCCGAAAAGCCTTACCTTGTCGGCGACTTGTTTACTGCCGTCGACATCCTGTTCGGCACAAGTTTCGCGCTTTTCGCCAACGCGCCGTTCATGCCCAAATCGCCGGTGCTCGATCTTTATGTCAAACGCATTATGGAACGCCCGGCCCTAGCGCGCGCGACGGAAAAAGATGGCTGACATCGTCAATCTGCGGCGCGTGAAGAAAGCGAAGGCCCGCGCGGAGAAATCGCGCGAGGCCGACGCCAACCGTACCAAACACGGGGTCGCCAAGCCCGTGCGCGATCTCGCCAAGGCGCGCGATGCGAAGGCCAAAGAAAATCTCGAAGCGCATAAGCTGGATAAAGATGACTGAGCGCGCTTGATTCCACCCTCCCCCTGAGGGAGGGTGGAAAAATTGCAGCGCAGCGAAAATTTTTCGGGGAGGGGTCGCGCTTCAATGATGGAGTAATGACCCCTCCCCGAATTGCTTCGCAATTCGACCCTCCCTCAAGGGGAGGGTGGGGAGTTTGGCTTGCCATCGAAATCTTCCGGCCCTTTCGCCGGACTTCTCGTTCTCGATCTTACCCGCGTTCTCGCGGGGCCTTACGCCGCGATGATGATGGGCGAGCTTGGTGCGCGCGTCATCAAGATCGAGCCTCCGGTGAAAGGCGACGATGCACGCCATATCGGCCCTTTCCTCACCGCGAAGAATGGCAAGGTGAAGTCCGGCTATTACATGGCGTTCAATCGCGGCAAGCAGTCCATCGCGCTCGATCTGAAAGCGGAAGGCGACCGCAAAATCTTCGAGGCCCTGCTCGCCCGCGCGGACGTGCTCATCGAGAATTATCGCGGCGGCACCATGGAGAAGTTCGGCTACGGCTATGATGCGCTGAAAGAGAAATATCCGCGCCTCGTCTATGCCGCCGTATCGGGCTTCGGCCACACCGGCCCTTATGCCAAGCGTCCCGCTTACGACATGGTGGTGCAGGCGATGGGCGGCGTGATGAGCCTGACCGGACATCCCGGCGGCCCTCCGACGCGCGTGGGCGCTTCCATCGGCGATCTGGCGGCGGGCATGTTCGGCGCGCTGGGCATCGTCACCGCGCTTTACGATCGCGAGCGCACCGGCAACGGCCAGAAGGTCGATGTCGCCATGCTCGACAGCCAGGTGGCGATCCTGGAGAACGCGGTCACGCGCTATGTCGCGACCGGCGAAGTGCCCGGCAAGCTCGGCTCGCGGCATTCTTCCATCGCGCCGTTTGCGGCGTTCGCCACGAAAGACGGCCACATCGCCATCGCCGCCGGCAATGACGACATCTGGGTGCGCGTGTGCCGCGTGATGGACCGCGAAGAACTGGCGCGCGATCCACGCTTCCTCACCAACCCGCTGCGCGTACAGCATGTCGATGCGATGGCAGCGGAGATGGAAAAGGCGCTCGCCGCGAAGCCCTCGAAAGAATGGCTCGCCGCGCTGGAGGCAGAAGGCGTGCCGTGTGGCCCGATCAACAATGTCGCGCAAGTGATGGAAGACCCGCAGGTCCTCGCCCGCAATATGATCATCGAAACGCTCGATCCCGATCTCGGCCCCATCAAGATGCAGGGCAACCCGGTGAAGCTGTCAGCGCACGAAGACCCGAAAACCCGCAACGCCGCGCCCGATCTGGATGCCGATCGGGAGGCGATATTGGCGGAACTCGGTCTTAGGCAGGGCCCTTGACACTCTAATATGGGTGCCCATATCGTTGAAGCAATATGGACATATAGCCATGAAGACGACCATTGAAATCGCCGATCCGCTGCTCAGGGAGGCGCGCAAGTTGGCCGCGCGCGAGGGCGTGACGCTGAGAACGCTCGTGGAGCGGGGGCTAAGCCGCGTCGTTCGCGAAAACAAAAAGCCCACGGCCTTCAGACTCAAACGCGCCGCATTCAAGGGCCGCGGGTTGCAGGCGGAATTCAGTGACGCTTCGTGGGAAAAAATTAGCAATGCCGCCTATGAAGGCCACGGCGGTTGATCGCAGTCGATACCAACATCCTTGTCTATGCGCATCGCGCCGATTCGCCATTTCACGCAGCTGCGGAAGCGCGTATCGTTTCGCTCGCCGAAGGGGCTGCGACGTGGGCGATCCCGTGGCCCTGTTTGCACGAATTTCTGGCCGTTGTGACTCATCCACGCATCTATGCGCCGCCAACGCCGGCGGCCAAGGCGCTCGATCAGGTCGATGCATGGCTCGAATCCCCAACCTTGCGGCTTTTGACTGAAGCGGAAGAGCATTTGTCCGTCTTGCGCGCCCTTATTGCCGCTGCCAGCATTTCGGGTCCAAAAGTCCACGACGCACGGATCGCCGCGTTGTGCAGAGAACATGGCGTGCGGGAATTGTGGTCTGCGGACCGCGATTTCAGCCGCTTTCCGGAATTGAACGTCGTCAATCCGCTTATCGGATCGCGATGAGCCGCCGAGCGATTTATTCTTCTATCAGCGTATCCGGCAGAAGGTTCGCGTGCGCTTCGCCCGGCGGGAAGTGTTTCGCGAGTTCGTCGCCGCAGATGCCGATGGCCTTCACGAAACCCTCGCCGGCCTGATCGCGCCCGAGCGCATCGCTCAGCGTCGAGGCGGCCTGGTGCCAGACGGCCGCGTCGCACGCTTTGCCTGCGCTTTCGCTCACCACAATCTCCACCATGCGATCCAAATGCGAGACGTAGATCATCACATAGGCGCCCTCGGCCAGCCGCGCGACCAGCGTGGCGAAGTGATGCCGCGCCATGCGCCGCACGCGATGGCGCTTCACGAAGGAGGGCGTCATCAGGCGCCGCACCGCCGGTATCGAAACGACCAGCGCCACAGCCGCGAACAGGATGGCTTGCGCAATTGCATAAGAGCCCAGCGCCGCAAGAACCTCGCGCGCCGCGGATTGCTGCGCCGCCCAGCCTGAAACGATTTCGCCTAACGCCAGCGGACGAAATCCCAGCGCCAGTGCCACAGGCGGCAATACGAGCGCGACAAGCGCGGCCCATGCCAGCGGCATTTCGCGATAATCCGACGCTTCTTCGGTCAGAACACAACAGACTTCGCCGGAGGTTTTCGTCTCGGCTTGTGCAACGGCTTCAGCGATGCGCTGCCGGTCTTCGGGCGAAACCGTCACCATGAGCCGGACGACCCTCCGCCGCCGAATCCACCGCCACCGCCGCTGAACCCGCCGCCGCCAAATCCGCTGCCGCCGCCCCAGCCGCCACGCCCGCCGCCGCCCATGCTGCCAAGGATGATCCAGGGCAGCGCGCCCATCCCGCCACCACCGCCACCGCGGCGGAAGATGCTGAACACAACGATCATGATGACGACGAAGACAAAGATCGCGGTGAAGGGATCGTCGGAGTTCTGATTTTTCGCTTGCCTCTCGGCTTGCGCCACGCGCGCCTTCGCGGCCGGTGCATCGAGCAGCAATTGCTGCACAATAGCATTGGTGCCGGCCACGATGCCGCCTTGCATGTCGCCGGATTTGAACTTCGGCAAAACCTGCGTGTTCAGGATCACGCTCGACAGCGCATCCGTCAGGATCGGCTCAAGGCCGTAGCCGACCTCGATGCGGGTGCGATGCTCTTTCGGCGCGATAATGAACAGCACACCGTTGTTCAGCTTCTTCTGCCCGATGCCCCACGCGCGGCCGAGCTGATAGCCGTAATCCTCGATCTCGTAGCCCTGCAAAGACGGCAGCGTGACGACTACCAACTGCCGCGAGGTGCGCTGTTCCAGATCGGCCAGCTTCTGCGTCAGCTGCGCCTGCACCTCCGGCGACAGCACATGCGCGTCGTCCACCACGCGCCCGGTGAGCGGCGGGAAGGTCGGCGCCGCAACGGCCGCACCCGCGAAGGCGAAGACAATCGCCAATGCGAGCGCTGCACGCTTAAACAGAGAATGCATCATCAGGGCTGCTGCTGCGGGAAGCTGACCTTCGGCGCGGTCTGCGCGGCAGATGTGGCCGCGAAGGGCAGCGCTTCCTTCTGGCCGCTATAGAAAGTCTTTGCCCAGATGATCGTGGGGAAGGTGCGCAAGGTCGTGTTGTACTGCCGTACGGCCTCATTGTAATCGCGCCGCGCGATGGCGATGCGGTTCTCCGTGCCCTCGAGCTGCGATTGCAGCGCCAGGAAGTTCTGGTTCGATTTCAGGTCCGGATAATTCTCGGTGATCGCGAGCAGCCGTCCCAACACGCCGGAGAGCTGATTCTGTGCGGCCTCGTATTGCTTGAATTGCTCGGGATTGGTGATGGTCGACGCATCCACCTTCACCTGCGTGGCGGAAGCGCGTGCCTTCGTAACATCGATTAAAACCGCCTTCTCCTGCTGGGCGTAGCCCTGCACGGTGGCGACAAGATTGGGAATGAGGTCGGCCCGACGTTGATATTGGTTCTGCACGTCGCCCCAGGCCGCCTTTACCTGCTCGTCTTTGGTCGGAATATCGTTGATGCCGCAGCCCGCCAGATAGAGCGGCAGGAATAAGACAAGCAGCGCACGCGCCCAATTGTTACGTCCAATCGCGAAATTCATAAGGTTCCCCTTCCGTGAAGCCGCCAGCACCATATAGGGATTCCCCGCGCCCTGCGCAGGGGGTGAATTTCGCCCTCCGACAGCCTACATTCCCAAAATGCCTTTCGACTCGAAACTGTCATGAGCGGTAGCGGCCGCTACCGCGATCCTTTGGACGATGCCTTTGGTGACGAAGCCGAAGCGACTCCGGTCGTCCAGCGCGAACCGCCTTACCTGCAAGGCCTGAACCCGGAGCAGCGCGAAGCCGTGCTCGCCGTGGATGGCCCTGTGCTGGTGCTGGCCGGCGCGGGCACCGGCAAGACGCGCGTGCTGACCACCCGCCTCGCCCACATCCTCGCCACGCGCCGCGCCTGGCCGGGGCAGATGCTGTGCGTCACCTTCACCAACAAGGCCGCGCGCGAGATGAAAGAGCGCATCGGGGCGCTGATCGGCGGTGTGGTCGAGGGCATGCAATGGCTCGGCACCTTCCATTCTATCGGCGCAAAGATGCTGCGCCGCCACGCGGAGCTTGTCGGCCTCAAATCCAATTTCACCATCCTCGATGCCGACGATCAGTTGCGCCTGATGAAGCAACTTGTCGAAGCCGAAGGCATCGACGACAAACGCTGGCCGGTGCGCACGCTGGCCAGCCTGATCGACGGCTGGAAGAACCGCGGGCTGCGGCCAGAGGATGTACCAGATGGCGAGGCGCATGGTTTTGCCTTCGGCAAGGGCCGCGATCTTTATCGGCAATATCAGGAGCGGTTGAAATCGCTCAACGCTGTCGACTTCGGCGATCTGCTGCTCGAAGTGCTCACCATCCTGCGCAAGAACGACGACATTCTCGCGGAGTATCGCGACCGCTTCAAATACATGCTGGTGGACGAATATCAGGACACCAACACCGTACAGTATCTCTGGCTGAAGCTGCTCGCGGGCGCTCAGGGAAATGTCTGCGTCGTCGGCGACGACGATCAATCCATCTATGGCTGGCGCGGCGCGGAGGTGGAGAACATCCTGCGCTTCGAGCGTGATTTCCCCGGCGCGAAAGTCATCCGCCTCGAACGCAATTACCGCTCGACACCCGCCATCCTCGGCGCTGCCTCCGGCCTCATCACCGCGAACAAGGGCCGCCTCGGCAAGACGCTCTGGACCGAGGGCGATCAGGGCGAGAAGATCAAGGTGCAGGGCGTGTGGGATGCGGAAGAAGAAGCCCGCGCCGTCGCCGCCGAGGCGGAGAATCTGCACAGCAAGGGCCATGCCTTCACGCAGATGGCCATTCTGGTGCGCGCCTCGTTCCAGATGCGCGAGTTTGAAGACCGTTTCCTGTCGCTCGGCCTGCCCTACAAGGTGATCGGCGGTCCGCGCTTCTATGAGCGCGCGGAAATCCGCGATGCCATGGCCTATCTGCGCCTCATCGCGCAGGGGGACGACGATCTGGCCTTCGAGCGCATCGTCAACAAGCCCAAGCGCGGCATCGGCGATGCGTCGGTGCAATCGCTGCATGCCTTTGCGCGCGCACAGCACATGCCGCTGCTCACCGCCGCGCGCGAGATCGCCGCGACGGACGAGCTTCCGC
>DASXHQ010000076.1:0-66174 GCA_036488415.1 Rhizomicrobium sp. | reverse complement strand
CACCGGTATCGGGAATCTGGACCTTGATGTCTCCGCCCCAATTGTTGGCATAGGAATCGGCGGGCCGCGCCGAGTCCGTTGCCGCCTGCATGGCAGTAAGCTTGTCCTGAAGCTGCGCGGCCACCGCCTCGCCGGTAACGCCACGCGCCGCGAGGTCGGCGGGCACGCTGAAGGATTCGATCACAAGGCTGTTGTCGTGCGCGGCCTTCCAGATCGCCGTGCCGATCAGGACGGCGAAAGCCAGAACGATGGCGGCCATGCTGAGCTCGAACGTCAGCTTCATCACATCGCTGATATGGCGCACCCGCAGCGACCAGTGGCGGATCGCATCTTCCCGCTCGAGATCGGCGATCTGCAATTCCGTCAGACGCGCCTGCTTCTCGAGATACAGTGCCGCGCGCGGATCGAGTCTTCCGGCCTGGGCCTCCGGCCCCAAAGCGATTGTCTCAGACGGGCCACCGGCGCTGCCGGCTTCATCTGTCATGGGCTCGTCTCGCACACACGCGTGACGATTCCCGCTTCGCTGCCTTCCGCCATGCCACCCCCAACCAGCGCCAGTATAACGAGCCCCGTCCATATGCGAAGCACCGCGTTTGCTCCGGCGTGCCGCCATTCCTATGATGCGCAAAAGACTTGGGGAGCTTAAAGGGAATGTTGGGGCAAATGCAGGACTGGCCGTTGCTGGTCCACAAGATCATCGATCACGCCGCGCTTTATCACGGCGACCGCGAGATGGTGACGCGCGAGGTCGAAGGCCCGATTACGCGCACCAATTACCGCACCGTCGCCAGCCGCGCGAAACAGGTGGCCAAGGCGCTGGTGAAGGCCGGGATTAAGAACGGCGACCGCGTCGGCACACTGGCCTGGAACACCCACCGGCATCTGGAAGCCTGGTATGGCATCGCCGGTATGGGGGGCATCTATCACACGCTCAATCCGCGCCTGCATCCGGATCAGATCGCCTGGATCGCCAACCATGCCGAGGACAAGGCGCTGTTCTTCGACACCACCTTCATGCCGATCGTCGAGCAGATCGCGCCCTTGCTGAAAAAGGTGAAATTCTTTGTGGCGATGACCGACAAGGCACATCTGCCACCCTCGAAGATCAAGAAGCTCTACGCTTACGAAGATTTCATCGCCAAGCACGATGACAAGTTTGCATGGGAAGAATTCGGCGAGAACACCGCTTGCGGGCTTTGCTATACGTCAGGCACCACGGGAAATCCCAAAGGTGTCCTCTACTCGCACCGCTCCAATGTCATTCACGCGCTTATGGCGGGACAGACCGATGCCTTGGGCGTAAGTGGAGCCGACACGATCCTGCCCATCGTTCCCATGTTCCATGCTAACGCCTGGGCGCTGGCCTTCGCGGCGCCAATGATCGGCGCCAAGCTGGTGATGCCCGGCGCCAAGCTTGACGGCGCATCGGTGTGCGAACTGCTGGAAACCGAGAAGATCACCATGAGCGCCGCGGTGCCGACGGTGTGGCTTGGCCTGCTGCAATATCTGGAGCAGACCGGAAAAAAACTTCCTTATCTGAAACGCGTCGTCATCGGCGGCTCCGCCTGCCCACGCTCGATCATAGAGGCATTCGAGACCAAATATGATGTCGAAGTCGTTCATGCCTGGGGGATGACGGAGATGAGCCCGCTGGGCACGCTCGGCACGATCAAGTCTCATCTCACCGGTCTGCCCTACCAGGAAAAGCTCGACTACAAATGCAAGCAGGGCCATCCGCCCTTCGGCGTCGAGATGAAGATCGTCGACGACAAAAACAAGGAGCTGCCGCGCGACGGCAAGACCTTCGGCCGCCTCAAAGTGCGCGGCCCCGCTGTCGCCAAAGGCTATTTCAAGGGCGACGGAAAAAGCTCCTTCGATAAGCAGGGCTGGTTCGACACCGGCGATGTCGCCACCCTCGATCACGACGGCTACATGACCATCGTCGATCGCGCCAAGGACGTCGTGAAATCCGGCGGCGAATGGATTTCCACCATCGACATCGAAAACCTCGCTGTCGGCCATCCCGCCGTCGCCGAAGCGGCGGTGATCGGCGTGGCCCATCCCAAATGGGACGAGCGGCCGCTTCTTATCATCGTGCTCAAGCCCGGCAAGACGGCGACAAAAGAGGACATTCTGAAATATCTGGAAGGCAAGATCGCCAAATGGTGGATGCCCGACGATGTTGTTTTCGTGGATGAGATACCGCATACCGCGACGGGCAAAATCCTGAAGACGGCGCTGCGCGAGCGCTTCGGCAAGCACAAGCTGCCGACCGCCTGACGCGCGGCATTGAAGGGGGAGATATGCGGGCACTTCCGGCGCTGGCGAAAACGACGTTCGCGGGATTCATCGTCTCGCTGGCGATCGGACTGGTTGCTGCGCTGGGCACGCGTCTGGGATTCTGGAGCACGGATTTCGGCCTGCTGACGCTGTTCCCAT
This sequence comes from Rhizomicrobium sp., assembly GCA_036488415.1. Classification (GTDB taxonomy): domain Bacteria; phylum Pseudomonadota; class Alphaproteobacteria; order Micropepsales; family Micropepsaceae; genus Rhizomicrobium. The sequence goes on along the minus strand of DASXHQ010000076.1, from coordinate 63,735 downwards.
GGTGCGTCGGCGTCGGCGTCCTCACTTTCGTCGCCGGCATGATCTGGATCCTGTGGGCGATGATCGCCAATGACAGCTCGGGCGCACGCTACGGATTGATCGGCCTCATCGGCGTCTTTGCCGTGCTTTATACGCCGGTGACGAGCTTCTGGAGTTCTTACGGCCAGCCGCCGCTCTCCGACGCGACAACGGATACCGAACATCCGCCCGTGTTCGTATCGCTGCTGACACAGCGTGGCGACAACGCCAGTTCGCCCAACTACGACGGTAACAAGAGGATGGTCTTCGACGGCAAGACCTCAACGGTCTCGCTCATTCAGCACAAATATTATGGCGACATCCATTCCGCCGCCATCCTCATGTCGCCGGAACGGCTCTTCAAGCGCGCGGTCAGCGCCGCCTACAAGATGGGCTGGGACGTCATCGCCATCGCGCCAGACGAAGGCCGCATCGAAGCAACGGACACCTCATTCTTCTTCGGCATCACCGACGATATCGTCATCCGCGTGAAGCCCGCGGGCATGGGCGCCAAACTCGACATCCGCTCCAAAGCGCGTGCAGACGGCGATTTCAACGGCAACCGCAATCCGCAGCGCATCCGTGCGTTCCTGAAGACACTGGCGGGGGTTCCTTAAAGCTCAGACGAGCCGGTAGCGTCCGCCGTCATTGACGACGCGGCCCTCGCCTTCCAGTTGAATGAGATGCGCCAACACCGAGCGTGATGCCGCCGGATGCAGCCGCTTGTCCACATCGGCATACATGCGCGCCACCATTTCGGGGATCGTGGAAATCCCTTCGCGAATGCAGGCCAGGATCTGCCGCTCGCGAACAAGCCGGTGTTCCAGATAGGCGGCGAGGAACGGCTTTGGGTCCATTACCGGCGCGCCATGCGTCGGATAGAGAATGGCGTCGTCGCGCGCCATCAGCTTGCGAACACTCGCCATATATTGCGCCATGTCGCCATCGGGTGGCGTCACCACCGTGGTGGACCACCCCATCACATGATCGCCGGTGAAGAGCGCGTTCTCTTCCTTCAGCGCGTAGCACATGTGGTTGGAGGTGTGCCCCGGCGTGAACACGCATTCGAAGGTGAAGCCATTGCCTTTGATGATTTCGCCGTCCTTCACGCGAATATCGGGCGCAAATTGCATGTCGCCGCCCTCTTCCACGCGCACACCGTCGTCGAGCTTGCCCGAACCATGCGGCCCAAAGGCATAAGTTTTCGCACCGGACCATTCCTTCAGAGGCTTTGCAGCCGGCGAGTGGTCGGAATGGGTGTGCGTGACCAGAATGTGCGTGACGCGCCGTCCTGTAAGCGCGCGCTTGAGCGCATCGACATGGGTACCGTCGTCGGGGCCGGGATCGATCACCGCAACGTCTTCACCGCCCACGATGTAGACGCCCGTGCCCTTGAAGGTGAACGGCCCCGGATTGTCGGCCACCACACGGCTAATGAGTGGCGACACACGCACTTCGCTTTCGTACTGCGCATCGAATTCGCGGATGAAGGGAATGGTCATGTCAGCGCTTTCTGTGTGAACGCATCCGCGCCAGGCGCACGTGCGCCATCGGATTGGTGCGTCGTAGCATGTGCTTCACCATGGCGGGCATGCGATGCGCCGGGCCTTCGATGATCCTGGAAAACCATTCAAAGCGGTGCCGCAGATATTGCAGGAAGCGGCGGAAGACCTTGGAGTGCTGCGAAAGAATCGCGCAACCGAGCAGGAACGGCACCACGCCAATGAGCGGAATGGGAATCGGCATGGGCGTGACAACGATGCCGCCGATGAGCAGCAGCCATCCCAGTATCAGATAAAGGACGCGCTTCATCCGTCGCCTTGCCGTAACGCCAAGTTCACACTGGCCTCGTCGAAAATGGTTTGCGCCACGCCAAATTGCAATGCGGTTTGACCAGCGCCGTGACCCCGCTTAGCCTCACAATACTGAGGGGAAATTATGCGCGCCTTTATTGTGGCCATTGCGGCCTTTGTTCCGCTTATCTTTGTTACTGCCGCGTTCGCCGAAAATACAACACCTGCGCCGGCGACACCTCCAGCGCTGGATACGAGCAATCCACATAACAATTGTGCCTCAGGATACTACCCACCGCGAGCCGTTCGTTTGAACGAACAAGGGGCTACGACTGTGCTCGTGCATATCGACGCGACGGGAAAGCCAACTGACACCGAGGTCGCGACATCATCCGGCTTCGAAGACCTAGACCAGGCCAGCAGAGATTGCATTGTAAAAAACTGGCATTTCACCCCTGCCACACAGGACGGCAAATCCGTCGCTAGTACCAAGCAGTACAGAATCGTCTGGAAGCTGACAGGCAACACCTCCCAACCACATTTGGTTGCGCCGATGGAAGTTGCCTGTGCCGATATTTTCGCCGACGCCAAGCCGAGGTGGACTTCGTATCAGTCTGCGGCCGTGCAATTCCGCATCACCGTCGCGGGCACGACAATGTTCCCGTTCATCGCGATTTCAAGTGGCGATACGCTGTTCGATGCAAAGGCCGTTCAATGCATCACGCGGTTGAAATACAATGCCGCCATCCTAGACGACGTGGCGAAGGAAGTATCCTGGAGCGCCGCCGTGCGGTGGAGCCCGCGCACCGGCCTTGCTTACACAGATCCGTACCGCATTGGTCCTTATTGTCCCGACGGAAATTTCCCGGCGGACCTCTGGAAAGGCGATCCACCCGACAGCACGGTGATTTCATTTCATATCGTTCAGGGTGGCGTTACTGCAGGGACGGCAATCGAACGGTCGAGCGGCAATCCGGCGCTTGATCAAGCCGCGCTCAAATGCGTTCAGACGTGGCGCAGCCCCTTTGCCGCCTTTATGGCTACCGCACCGGACGTCGGCGCGAATGTTCGCTTCAACTGGCGTGAGGGGCATGCCTTTGTGCTGGATGACGGTTGGAGGTAATGCGCGAACAAATTGACCGATGCTAGGCGCACCCGTAACGTCGCCACCAGCACATAATCCAATCGGGAGGACGCCATGAAGTTCTACAATTCCATCGGTCCCAATCCGCGCGTCGTGCGCATGTTCATGGCGGAAAAGGGAATCACCATCCCGTCCGAGGACGTGGACCTGATGAAGGGCGAAAATCGCCGCGAGCCCTATCTGCAGAAGAATTCCATCGGCCAGATGCCGGCGCTGGAACTGGACAACGGCCATTGCGTCACCGAGATCACGGCGATTTGCGAGTATCTGGAGGACACCCACCCGAACCCGCCGCTGATCGGCGACAATGCGGAGAAGAAGGCCGAGACGCGCAAGTGGACGCGCCGCATCGATCTCAACATCTGCGAACCTATCGTCAACGGCTTCCGTTTCAGCCAGGGCCTGCCGCTGTTCAAGAGCCGAATCCCCACCATTCCCGAAGCGGCCGACGGCCTGAAGGGCGTCGCCCAGCACTATCTCAAATGGCTGGATGGCGAGATGGCCGGCAAGGAGTTCGTGTGCGGCAAGCGCTTTACCCTCGCCGATATCCTGCTGTTCTGCTTCCTGGATTTCGGCACCACGGTCGGCCAGCCGCTCAATCCCGAGCTCAAGAACGTGGGCACCTGGTATGGCCACGTCAAAGACCGGCCCAGCGCCAAGGCCTGAGATGCCGCAACTTTACGGGTGACGCGCCGGCCTTGGGGCGGCGCGTTCGTGTTTAACCATCCCGGTTAAGCATCATCATATATTCACCGGAATTTCCCGCGCGATATGGCTAATATGGGCCATGCACCGTTTTGAACCACCGCCGCCTCCAAAGCCTCGACGCCGCGAAGTTGCGGCGTGGCTGGTGTGTTGCGCACTTCTGGTTGTGCCCTCGGTGCTGGTCTGGTTCGTGCGCGGCGCGGCGGTTGCAATGTCCTGCGATCCCACGCCCGAGCTCTGCCGCGGCATGGCGCTAGGCGGCGGCATGCGCGACACGCTGGAACTTGCCTGGTTCGTGGGGCTCGACACGCTGCTTTGCGTCGGCATCGCGTTCCTGGCCGCGCTCGCGGCATTGAAGGCGCGCAAACCGCTCATGGCCGCGCTATCGATGCTGCTGCTGCCGGTTCTTGCGCTGGGTCTTCCCGCCTTCGCGATTTACACCGTCACCACGGCGGACTGCATGCCGAACGAAGCCGGCGTCGGACAATGCGTGCTCTGGGGCGCCAAGCTCGGCATGAGCGCACATGATGCGGTGCTGGCCGAGAACGCGCTGTTCGATCTGGTGCCCTACACCTTCGCGCTGGCACTGATGGTGGGGATGGTGGGCTTCCTGTTCTTCCGCCCACGCAGCGTGAGTTTCTAGGCGTAGGCCTTGTTCTCCAGCGCAAATAGCAATCCGCGCACTATCCGGTAGAGATACCAGACGACATAGACGACAAACACGGCGCCCAAAAGCGGCAACACAAGGACCGGCGCAGCGAAGTTGTCCGTGATCGCCGTGTGCCACAGGCCTGCGACTCCAAACAGCGCCGCCGAGAAGAACACGACGAAGAAGACAAAGCCGGTCCAGAAAACATGGATCAGGTTCGTGAAATGCGATTCCCAGATCGTGCCGCGCGCATCGGCGCGCTTCACATAGGCAAGCACGACACCGACGATGCTGGTGAGCCCATTGGTGAACACCAGAATGAACAGCGCATAGCAGATGATGACCAGCAGTCGCGTGTCGCTGGCCGCTTGCGGCGGCGCTGCGCTTTGTGGGTCGCTCATCAGAAGTAAGCCTTGTTGTCGATCGCGCGAATGAGGCCTTTGATTGTGCGATAGAGGAACCAGATCGCCAGGCCGAACAGCAGCGGAATGCCGATCACGAAGACGCATAGAATGCCGAACACGATGCCGGCCACCAGTGTCACCCAGAAGGTGTTGATGATGTTGTCGAAATGCGACTCCCAGATCGTGCCGCGCACCTCACCGCGTTTGATGTAAGCAAGGATAAGGGCGACGATGGTGGACAGATGGCAGGTCGGCCAACCGATCAGATAAAGGATATAGGCGATGATCGCAGTGCCGCGGGCGGATTCATCCACCGTCGGCACAGGCTGCTGGCTGGAAATATCGGTCATGGCTCCCTCCCAGGTCGATGCCCTTATGTGGGGAGGGGAAAAGCGGTGGTCAAGACGGGGTGCTAGATCCCGCCCCACCAATTGTAGCCCTGGTCTTCCCAGTAACCGCCTTTGCCGCCGCCGATTTTTTCCAGGCTATCGACCACCGCGATGTCTTTCACATATTTGGGCTGCTTGTAGCCGAGCTGACGTTCGGCGCGGACGCGCACCGGCGCGCCATGCTCGATGGCAAGTGGCTGGCCGTTGAGATTGTAGGCCAGAAGCGTCTGCGGATGCGTCGCCTCCACCATATCGAGGCTCTCGTAATAGAAGTCGCTGTCGTTGACGCCATCGCCATCGCTGTCGGCCATCGGATCGGCGCAATAGAAGACCACATAGCGCGCATTCGGCTTCACGCCAGCCAGCGCCAGAATCTGCGCCATCGGCGCGCCCGTCCATTCGCCGATGCAGGACCAACCCTCCACACAGTCATGCCGCGTGATCTGTGTGCGCGACGGCATCTTGCGCAGCTGCTCCATCGAGAGCGACAGCGGATGCTCCACCAATCCGCCGACCGTAATGCGCCAGTCGGAAAAATTCTTCTGCGCGTGCGCGCGATAATCGGCCGTGCCCGGATCGAGTGTGCCATTGGCGCGAAAGCTGGGCGCGATGTCTGCCTTGGTAAATTCCTGCGCCAACGCGTGATTGCCCTCGAACAGGCGCTGGATGCTCTTGGTCAGCGCCTCGGCGCTGCGCAGAAGCGGATCGGCCCAGGGTTGTTGCGAGATGGAATCGCATCCCGCCAACGCCAAGGTCGCGGCACCCGCGAAGCCGCGCATCAAGAAGCCGCGGCGTGTTGCGCCTTCAGCCATGACGGCCTCCCGGTTGTTCGATCTCGTAACGCCCGGTGATCATCGAACGGAAATTGTTCCAGGTACCGGACAGAACGACCATCACGATGTGCACAATGAAGAACAGCACGAACGAGAACGCGCAAAGGAAATGGATCGTGCGCGCGCTTTGCCGGCCTCCGAACAGCCACGGCAGAAACGGAAATGCCGCATCCAGCGTTGGCGACATGGTGAGGCCCGTCAGCACGATCAGCGGGGCAATAATGAAGATGACGGTAAAATAGGTGAGCCGCTGGATTCCGTTGTAGCTCTTCGCCGCGTCGCCTTTCGGGAATTGCAGCTTCACGTGATGGGCGATTTCCGCTGGCAAGCCCGTGATGTCGGATTCCTTGGGCCTCAGATCGCGCGCGAAATGTCCGCTGTAGACGGCAAGGCTCGCGAAGATCACGCCATTGGCGACGAACAGCCATGCGAAGAAGAAATGCCACAGCCGTCCCATTGCCAGCCATTGCGGGCCGGGGATCGTGGCCCAAGACGGAAAACCACGCACCGCCCATTGGCCGCCCACTTTCGACGCGCCGAGCCAGCCGGTCGTATTGAAGTGCCAAGGGCCGATCTTGGTCACGCCCTTCAACGAACCGTCATCGTTTTGCTGCGCCGTCATCGAAACCCAAGGATGTTCGAAGTCAGACTGGTATCCCCAATAAAGCGCCGAGTGCGCGTTGAAGATCTGTAGTCCGCTCATCAGCATCACCGTCAGCACGACGACATTCGTCCAGTGTGTGATGCGCACGAACAGCGGATGTCGGAAGAACCAGACTTTGGGGTCGTTGGGATCGCTGTTCGCGCCGTATTTCAGGAAGTTCAGGACCCAAGCCCAGATCCCGGCGGCGCGCGAGGCCTGATCGTTGGCCGGTTCGCTTGCGATGGTCATGCCGTGTCCCCGGATTCGACGCGGGCACTATAGACCCGCCGTGCCCTCTATACGCAGCGCAAACCGGCTTCGTTACGCGGATTCGCTTAGAATTCCGGCCTCACGCCGCCTTTTTCCACGGTGGCCGAGGCGATGGAGGCCTTGCCGGCCGCATCGGTCAGCACCTGCGCCACCACATAGATTCCGGGTTTCACCAGATCGCGACGATAGGGCACGATTGCGACGATGGGCGTCTGCGGCGTCACATCGACAATCGAGGTGCCGGTGCAACCCGGCTTGCCCGGCACGGCGAGGCCCGCGCATTTGCCATCGACCGTGCCCGCGCCGTGATAGGTGATATTGAGTTGCCAATTCCCGCCGCCCGCTATCACAGTGCCGTTCGTCATGCTGCCCGCCATCATGGGCGCCTTCTGCGCCGTGGCGACGGTGCCGTTCGTCATGCTGCCCATGCCGGATGACATCGTGGCAGTCGAAGGATGATGCTCCCAGGGATATTGCCCCTCGCCCATGCCCGCCAGCGGTATGATGTGAATCTCCTGTGCGGTCAGATGGCCATCCTTGCCGGGCACCGAGGTGATGCCCACGAAGTCCGTCGGCTTGATCTGGCTGAAGCTGCGCTTCTCGACGGTTGCGAAACGTGTCGCCAGCGTGACGGTTCCGGTGAAGTCCTTGGCATCGTCTGTCTTGATCGTCATCGATTTGGCATCGAGCGATTGAATCGTTCCGCGCACCAGAGTCGTTTTGGGCGCCGGCGGCGGGACATCGGCCGCCATTGCAACAGACGATGACAATGCGATCAAAGCCGCAGCGAGAATGCGCATCGCTGAATCCCCAATTATAAAATTGTTATGTGAGCTTCCGGCAATATCGACAAAGTGTCAATTCGCATACGGATCGTTGTTGTTCCAACCATTCACCTTCACACATTTTGCGACCGCGAACATATAATCGGCCACAATGCGTAACATCCGAAAAATATTGTGAGAAACGTGACCGAAAATTCTCTTTACTCCTCGCGCGTCGTCACTAGTTTGGACCGCAGAGCGGGGTTGATCGAAGGAGCTTTCGATGCCCGCTTACGAAATCAACTATCGCCACGGCGATGGCTCGCTCACCGCGAAAATCGAAACCCACTGCGCAACCGACAAGGAAGCGAAGATTCTTGCGCACGCGATGAAGATGGAGGGGGCACGCCAGCTCGAAGTATGGCAGGGCGATGTATTGATCTACGCGCGCCCGCAACGCCGCGTTCAAAAATTCCCCATTTCCGCCGAAGCCCAACCTTCGCTGTGACTTTGGCGGCTTTTCTTGGCAACTAGGGCATGGCATCGTCCCTCAGAGGGGTTTCTTTGAGGGATTTTGACCATGAAAACATTTGCCAAGCTGGCCGTTGCGGCGGCCATTGCCGTTTCATTCTTTGCCGCGCCGGCGCGAGCAGCGGATACGCGCGAGCTTCTCGCGCATGCCAACGCCACCGTCACCACGCTGCGCAATGATTCTGTATTCGGCGACGCGCGCCATAACCTGCGCGGTGCTCGCGCTGTTTTGATTTTCCCGTCATTGGTGAAGGGGGGCTTCATCTTCGGCGCCGAGGGCGGTGACGGCGTGTTGCTCGCCCGTACGCGCCACGGCTGGTCCAGCCCCGCATTCTATTCCATGGGCTCGGCCTCGTTCGGCTTCCAGGCCGGCTTGCAGGACGCGCAGGTCGTCATGGTCATCATGACCGACAGGGCGCTCCGCGCGATTGAGCGCAGCAAGTTCAAGTTCGGCGCCGGGGCCGGCCTCACCGTGGTTACGCTGGGTGCGGGCGTGGAAGGCGCAACCAGCGGCAATCTGACGGGCGACATCGTGGTGTGGTCGAAGTCCAAGGGCATCTACGGCGGCATCTCGATCAACGGCTCCGTCGTGGCGCCGGAAGACGACACCAACGCCGACTTCTATGGCCGCAGCGTCAGCACATCGGAGATTCTTTCTAACCGCGTGAGCAATCCTGCGTCACGGCGCTTGCAGTCCAATCTCAATGCCGCATTCTAAATCTCACAGATGATACGAGATGAGCGGCGGTGGCTACACCGCCGCTTTTCTTTTAGTCGCGCGCCACGGCGAGGATTTCTCCGCCGTGCGGCTTCTGCAGCAGGATCGCCGTCTTGAGTCCGGGCTGTGCGGGCGGCAGGCTGAATTGCGCGGACGCGCCATGCCATTCGCCGAGCTTGGAAAAGACATGCACGACATTGCGCTGCGGCTGTGTGGTGCCGGAATTCTCGCCGCGCGAAATCGCAATTTGCACTATGCGCGGATCGTAGCGCACGAGCCAGACATCGGCCGAACCCTGCCCAGCGTCAATGGACGCCGCATTCCCGTTTAGGCGAACCGCCGGCGCATTTGCGCGATTGCTTTTGGCGATCAGGCTTTCGACTTCGGAGCGCACATTGCCGACCGCATCCATGTGGCCGTCGACGACGATTTGCGGCGTGAACGGGCCGCTTTCGCGCAGAGGCGGTTCATAGTCGCGCTGCCGCTGCGTGAACACCTCCTGATCAAAGGTGTCCTTCCAGCCGAGATAATCCCAATAGGTGACATCGAAGCTGAGCGCCAGCACATCCGGCCTGTTGGCGATGGTGATAAGATTGGCGTTGGCGGGCGGACAGGACGAACAACCCTGGCTGGTGAACAGTTCGACCACGGCGGGGTTTTGCGCGGTAGCGGCCTGCGCGGTCGCACCGGACAGCAGGCCAAAAACGGCAAGAGCAAACAGCGATCGCATGGCGTATCCAGCAAGAGGCGGCGTCTCTTATACGCCCTGCCGTCCGGCTTCGTTACGCCGCGCCGCGATCCTGCGGTAATATTTACGCGAAGATTTCCCAGGCCAGATTGGCGATCAGATTGCTGCCCCAATGCTTCATGGGGCGGGCGCGATCTTCCCATTTGAGTTCGCGCATCTCCGGCGATTGCGCCCGCAGGAAGACATAATCCTCGCGACGATAATCGGCATGAGCGCCGGCATATTTCACGCCAACGCGCACCTTGGGTTTGGTTCCGGTCAAATCATTGGCAGGAATAACCTTGTCCCGGCCTTGCTTTACCTTTGTCATCTGCATGGCTTTACTCGCTTCGTTTTCTGCCCCTCCGGGCGGAACAACGCGCGAATCGTCAAAAAGGTGCCGTGGGTGATTCCAGCAAAGCCGGAAACTGTGGCCTGCAAGGCTCAATGAATTAAGTTTTATTCTATCAAAGCAACCACAGGTTCAGCGCTGCGGGCCGCATGGCGGGCGCGGCGCTCGCAGGACTCGTCCATTTCTTTCTTCCATTGCGCACGCAGCTTGGTGCGGGGCGTCGCATAACGCGCTTCGAGGAATTCGGCTCCCAGCACTCTGTCGGTGCGGAAATGACGAAAGCCGTTGCGCAGCTCGCACCATCCCACGATGAGACGCGCGGCTTCCCAATAACTAACCGCGATCGGCCAGATGATGCGGCGCGTCTCGTCGCTCTTCTCGTCGCGATAGATGAGCGCGATCTTGCCCTGCGCGCGGATCGCGGTGCGCACACGCGCGATGTCGATGGTGTCGGGCGGTGGCGGCGGGCGTGAGCTGTTGGCGGCGAGCGCAGGCTCCATCAGCAGCGGACGAAGATGCTCCGGAATCACGACGCCGATTTTGGCGACGAGATCGCCAGCAGCGCGCGCCAGCACTGGATCGGCACGGCCCATCACCCATTGCGCACCGAGCATGGCGGCTTCGATCTCATCGGGCGTGAGCATCAAGGGCGGCATGTCGAAACCGCCTTCCAGCACATAGCCAATGCCCGCCTCGCCGCGAATCGGCACGCGGTCGGCCATCAGCTGCGCGATGTCGCGGTAGGCGGTGCGCAGCGAAATTTCCAACTCCTCGGAAATCTCGTTCGCCGTCGTCGGCCGCTTCTTGCGCCGCAGAATCTGGATGATGCGGAAAAGCCGGTCCGCGCGTCTCATGCTTGCCCTTTCGGCAGTTTCTCGACCGGCACCAGCCGCGCACTGGCGGTGGCGCGGGCGAGTTTGGTGCCATCTGCGTCGCTGATGGTCGCTTCGATGAAGGCGATGGTCTTTCCGATCTGCACGACGCGGCCTTCGCTGAAAAGCTTTCCCGCTTTGGCCGGCGCGAGGAAGCTGACATTCATGTCGATGGTCGCGGTGTAGAGCGTGCCGCCCGATGCGAGCAGCGCTGTCGGCCCCATCGTGTCGTCCAGCATCGCCGCCAGCAGCCCGCCCTGCACGAAGCCTGCGGGATTGAGGAATTCGGGGCGGCCTTCAAAAGAAAATTTCGCCCAGCCTTCTTTGGGATCGTGATCGACAAGCATCAGCCCCAGCAAATCCGCACAAGGCGGTCTGGGGAATTTATCGAAAATCGCGTCAACCATTTGATTTTCCTATGCGGGAAGCCTGCTGCCATCCTCCCGCAACGCTGCTGACACCATGCTGTCAGCAGCGTTGCCGTAAGAAAAGGGTCCATAGGAGGAGCATCCAATGATTACACTTTACGGCTTCGGCCCAGCCTTCGGCCTTCCAGACCCCAGCCCGTTCGTCATGAAGACGGAAATCCAGCTCAAGATGGCGGGCGTGCCCTACCGTTTCGAGCGCGCGGCGCCGCCACAGGCGCCCAAGGGCAAGATTCCGTTCATCCAGGTGGGCGCCCATCGCGTGGGCGATTCCACTTTCATCCGCGCCCATATCGAAAAGCATCATCATTTCGATTTCGATGCCGGGCTTTCCACGCATGAGCGCGCCCAAGCCTGGGCCATAGAGCGGATGCTGGAGGATCATCTCTACTTCGCGATGATCCAACACCGCTGGATGGACGATGAGAACTGGTACAAAGGTCCGTCGCATTTCTTCGACGGCGCGCCGGAAGGCGCTGCCAAGGAAGCACGGGAGCGCGTGCGCATGGTCCAGCACGGTCACGGCATCGGCCGTCACAGCCACGACGAGATCGCCGAGCTGGCCGACCGTTCGCTCACCTCGCTGTCAATCATCCTGGGCGACAAGCCCTATGTGATGGGCGAGAAGGCGACCGGCGTGGATGCCACGGCCACGGCGATGACGGCGGCGATGCTGACGCCGTTCTTCACCGGCGAAATCCGCCGCCGTGCGGAACGCCATGCCAATCTCATCGCTTATCGCGATCGCATGTTCGCGCAATATTATCCGCATTTCGCAAAACAGCAGGCGGCGTGACGCCGCGAAGGAAAGCGCGAAAGACCATGATCCCTGGCAGCCACTCTCGGCAGCGCCGTCTTTCGCGCAGTTCTTTTACATGCTCGCACCGTCGAACGGGATGATAGCCGCTTTCTCCAGAACATCGCGCGGCATCAGATTGGCATTCACGCCCATGCGATTTACACGCTCATCCACCGGCCACCAATGGCTAACGCAGCCGCAACTCTTGCAGCGGTGGAACTCGATCGCGCGGTCGTCCCACATATAGATATCGGTCGCTCCAGCGATGCGCACCTTGTCGAGCGTGTAATAGGCCCACAAGACACCATAGCGGTGGCAGATGGAGCAGTTGCAGTCCTTGACGGTTTCGGGCGCCGTTTCGATCTGCAATTTCACGGCGCCGCAATGACAACTCGACTCGACCATCATTCCCTCCGCGATCAGGCCGCGAACATTGCCCGGAATTTGCTTTCGCCGGAACGGGAGAAAAGCACGGCACGGCTTTTCCCGTCGCGCATGGCCCAGCCTTCGTCATAGATGCGGTCGAGCAACGCCGCGCCAAGACTTCCGGCGAGATGGCTGCGCCGCTGGCTCCAGTCGAGGCAGGATTTGCACAGAGGCCGGCGGTTCGCCGAGAGAACATCGAGATCGATTCCGATTTTCGGGAAGAACGCTTCACCTTTGCGTGTGACGCGCACATCATCGCCTCGTATCGCGATCACGCCTTTGGCCGTCAGCCCGTCGAACAGTTCCACGCCCATCTCGCCCGCCAGATGATCGTAACAAACGCGCGCCCGGCGCATCTGCGGCTCGGAAGGACCGGGCCGCGTGCGCAAGTGACCCGCCCGTGCGGCCACGCCCATCATCTTCTCCAGCATGTCGGCCACATCGCTGCCCGAGAGCCGGAAATAACGATGCCGCCCCTGCTTCACGCCCGCGATCAAGCCGCCGCTTTCCAGTTTCGACAGATGCGCGCTCGCCGTTTGCGCCGTGATGCCTGCTTCGTTGGCAAGCTCGGTGGCGGTGAGCGCTTTGCCGCTCAGAAGCGCGCCCAGCATGTTGGCGCGCGCCGGATCGCCCGCAAGCGCGGCGATGGGAGCAATGGAAGGCCCTTCTTTCATACTTCGACGGTAAGCGAAGTATCCCCGCGCGGCAAGCGCTATGATCGTCGGATGAGCAGCCGCATTCATCGCCGCACGGTGCTGCGCTGGAGCGCGCTCGCCACACTGTTTGCGGCGGGGGCCAAAGCATTTGCACGAGGCAAAGAGGAGAGAACCATGAACGTCGTCTGCCACATCCGTTACGAGCTCGATCCGTTCAAGGCGGCGCAGTTCGAGGAATATGCCAGGACATGGCTCACCGTCATTCCCGCCAATGGCGGCAAGCTGCTCGGCTATTTCATGCCGTACGAGGGCACAAATTACGAAGCCCACGCGATGATCGGCTTCGACAGCCTTGCGGCCTATGAAGTCTATCGCGGCAAGCTGCGCACCGATTCCGCTAGCCGGGCCAACTTCGAATTCGCGCAGCGCGAGAAATTCATCCTGCGCGAGGAGCGCCGGTGGGTTCGTCAGGTGACGGCCTGAAAGAAGCAGCAGTCCGTCACCGCGACGGCCCCGGATTGCTGTGGACTCCCTCCCGGCAATCCGGTGGCTCATCTTGAAGGCAGGAACGCATGATCGCCATCATTTTCGAAGTCTGGCCAAACGGCCGCGATGCCTATCTCGACATTGCGGCATCGCTGCGCCCCTTGCTCGACGACATCGACGGCTTCATCTCCATCGAACGGTTCGAAAGCCTGAGTGAAGGCGGAAAGCTTCTCTCGTTGTCCTTTTGGCGCGATGAGGAAGCGGTCACCGCGTGGCGCAACAAGGGCGAACATCGCGCGGCGCAAGCTGCGGGCCGTAGCGGCGTTCTGCGCGATTATCGCCTGCGCATCGCAGGCGTCATCCGCGACTACGGCATGACAGATCGCCAAGAAGCGCCCGCCGACAGCCTCGTTGCTAATCCGACGTCCTGAGCACGCCGTCCGGTTTCTCGAAAATCGCAGCGCTGAGCTTCTGTGTGCCCGGATTCTCCCGTTCCACGATATCCATCAACGCGTCGATATCCAGAATCTGGATCTGGCGATAGCTGCGCGCCAGTACGCCTTCGGCGATCAGCGCGCCGATCTCTTTGTTGATCGTCGGCCGCGACTTGCCCAGCATGGTCGCGATGTCTTCCTGCGAAATGCCAACAGGGATGCGCGCACTCTTGCCCAATCCCATCTGGCCACGCGCCCAATAGAGAATGACGCGCGCAAGCTGGCAGCGCACCGAATTGGCGGTGCGCATATAAGTGTTCTCGAATTCCCGCCTGAGCCGCCGGCACAGCATGCGCACGACATCGAGGTACCGTGTGGGGTCGAGTGCCAGAGCGTCCGTGAGGGCCCCTTGCGGAATGAACAGCATCTCGCTCTCGCCGCTCGCGATGCTGTCGAACATCGCTGGAAACCCATCAAATACGGCCAGATAGGAAATTGCCTGACCCGGCATCAGATAATCGGCGATGAGGACTTCGCCGCCGGCACGCAAACGCTGGGCGACAAAGCTGCCGCTCATCACGATCGCCAGATAGGGTGACAGCGAACCACGCCGGATCGCGACCTCGCCATCGGCATAGCGGCGCAAATCCGCGCCTTCCATGAGCTTGTCGATCATGGAATCCGGCCAAGCGCAGAAGAGATGCGTGCGTTTGAGAATGTCCTGGATGCGGGCGCTGGCGTTGCCGACAGATGTACTCACGCGGTTCCTGCCTCTGCATTGTGCTGCTTCCACACGTTCGGGGTTTGGACCGAAACGGCCCGCAATCCCGGAAACGGAATTGCCGCTTTCTGTGTGGAGTTCGACTTGAAGGACAAACGCGAATACTAAGCCGTTAGCTTAGCTGAACGTCGTCTCTTCTGCCAGAAGGCATTTTTGATTGAAACGCGGTGCAGCCGCGCCCGATGACGCGGTGCCTGTGGGGAAAAACCTTGGGGGCTAGTTCGTATCCGGCGCTTCGTTGTCCGGCACGTCTTCGTGCGCCCTGTCCCTCACCCGCTTCATTTCGATTCGGACCTGCACGCGTTTCATCGCGTTATCGACCCTGTTACTGACCTTCATCTGCTCGATCCTCGACTGCGCCAGGGCACGATCGATTTCGGGTTGAACCTTCGCAAGCTCGGCCTCTATCCGCGCTTGGATTTGCGGCATCTGATCTTGCAGTTCATGGAGCTTCGCTTCTTGCCTCTGAAGCTCCGCCTGCGCGCGCTCGAGCCGCGGCTGCGCGGCGCGGACTTCCGCCTCGGCGCGCTCAAGCTCCGGCCGCATACGCTCCATCTCTTCGGCCGTGGCGCCGCGTGTGTCCACATCCATCCAGATGCGATGGATATGGTGGCCGTGGACGGTGCGGGTGCTCTCGCGCACTTTGATCATCGGACGCACGATTTCGGCTCGCACAACAGGAGCGACGAGCGGCGTTGCGGGAATGGGCGGGATAGCGGCCTGCGCTGCAAGAGGCGCTGGCGCGGCCAATGGGGTGGGTGCCGTCAATGGTGCCGGCGCGGCAGGCGGCGGAGGCGGCAACTGCGCGCTTTCGATCGGCGGTGGCGGTGGCGGGGCATCTTGCGCCAATGAAGGGCGCGCAATGGTGAGCGCGGCTGTCGCCAGAATCGCAACGCCGCCGATTTTCAAAACCTCCATTGTCGTCACTCCCGATCGCAATTGGGTTGGTGCCAGAACCGATTTCACCCGCGCTTCCAGGGCTGATGGCGCGGCCATGAAGAGCGGCATGCCCGCCAGCGCCGGCTGGCGCGAACGGAATTCGGAGGCGAGTTGCAGCAGTTCGCCCGCGTAAGATGAAGGGCGCACGCCCGATGCGATCACGTAATCGTCCGCCGCAAGCTCCGCTTCGTCGCGCAAGGTGCGCGCCGCCATCCACACCAGCGGATTGGGCCAATAGAGAGCGCAAACGACGAGCGAGAGCAGCTGGCTGAGACTGTCATGGCGCGCGATATGCGCCGTCTCATGCAACAGCACCGCTTGCAGCCGCTCGCGCGGCCAGAAATGCGCATTGAACGGCAAGAGGATGATCGGCTGGAATAGTCCCCAGGTGATTGGGCCATAGCCGTTAGGCGCCTTGGACAAGCGAACTTGATAACGGCCAGAAGGCAGATCATCGAAGATATGCGCTCGGCTGCCGCGCTTGAGCGTGTGCAATCCGAACACCGCGGCCAAGCCGCACGACGCAATGGCGCAGACACCGGCGAGATAAAGCGATAACAGGCCGAAAGCGATTGTCTCAATGTCGAGATGGAAAACATGAGGCTGCGGTATGGCGACTGCGGCAGTAGCAACGGGCGCGACATCCACTTCGGAAGTGGCGATGGGCGCAACGGCGACCGCCCGCTGTGCCGGAAGGTTGACATGAATTTGCGCGGGCACGATCCAGACCAGCAACGGAAGCAGAAGCAGCGCCGCGAAGGCGCCAGCCCAGACCAGATGGCGCAGGCTCGCGCGGTTGCGAAAGAGATGCGAAGCCTCCCACGCCAGCGCCACAACGATCGCCGACGTGACGAATGCCTCGCCGGCAAAAAGCAGCAGGTTCTGCACGAAGAGCGTGCTCATCGTCCCTCCTTCTTTGCCTTGTCGATCAGCTTCGACAGCCGGTCCAGCTCGTCGCGCGACACGTCCGCGTCCTTGCGCGTGAGCAGCGCCGTCACCGCGCGCTCAACCGAATTGTCGAAAAAGGTTTTCAGCAGCGAATCCATCGCGCGCTTGCTCATCTCTCCGCGCGCGACAAGCGGCTCATAGATGTAGCGTGTGCCGTCGCTCGTGTGCCGCACATGGCCCTTCTTCTCCAGGATGGTGAGAAGCGTACGGATGGCGGTAGTGCTGGGCGGATCGGCGATCTGCTCCACGATCTGCGCGGCGGAAGCTTTGCCGAGCTTGTAGAGCGCATCCATGATCTCCCGCTCCCGGCGGGAGAAACCATCCTTGCCCTGCTTGTCGCTTGCGGGACGCGCCATGCCAAAAATTTGGCACCAGTTTACGGATCTGTCAATCGCAAGACGGCACGCACGCAATTTTTTGAAGGAAGCGGCGCCTTACGTACGGTTGCTGACATAACTTGTCAGCAGGATGGCAGGAGGCAGGCTGCAAAATCGGGCCATCTCACCTATATTGCGGCCATGGCACACAACAACGGCATGATTCCGCGCTCTCGGAAGAGCAAGGCGGATCGCGGAATGTCCGACAATGCCCGAAAGTTCCGCGGCGCGGTTGAGCATGTGCCGATTCCCGCCGCCGGAACCGCTTATGATCCCGCGCCGCCCTCTTCGGAACTCGATCTGCCGATGCATGGCGGGACCGGCGCGGAGATGGCCGGTTTCGTGCCGCATCGCCCGGCGCGGCCGGAGAAATCCGAGGGCGGTAAAAAGTTCAAGCTGGTCTCGGAATACGAACCGGCGGGCGATCAGCCGACGGCAATCAAGGAGCTGGTCGAAGGCTTGCGCGGCGAAGGCGGCGGCGCGACCGGGCGGAATGATGGCGAATTCGGCATGGGCCGCGTCAACACAGGCGCCATCATCAAGAACGCCACCGACACTGTTTCGGCGTACGGCACCATCGGCGAGCGCGATCAGGTTCTGCTCGGCGTCACCGGTTCGGGCAAGACCTTCACCATGGCCAAGATCATCGAGGCGGTGCAGCGCCCGGCCCTCATCCTGGCGCCGAACAAGACCTTGGCGGCGCAGCTCTACAGCGAGTTCAAAGGCTTCTTTCCGGAAAACGCGGTGGAGTATTTCGTTTCGTATTACGACTACTACCAGCCGGAAGCCTATATCCCGCGCACCGACACCTATATTGAGAAAGACTCGTCCATCAACGAAGAGATCGACCGCATGCGCCATTCGGCGACGCGCGCGATCCTGGAGCGCGACGACGTCATCATCGTCGCCTCGGTGTCGTGCATCTACGGCATCGGCTCGGTCGAAACTTACTCCGGCACCGCCGTCACCATCGCCAAGGGCATGCGGCTGGACCGCAACGAGTTGATGCGCGACCTCTCCGCGCTGCAATATCGCCGCAACGACGCGGCCTTCGCGCGCGGCACCTTCCGCGTGCGCGGCGACACCATCGACCTCTTCCCCGCGCATTATGAAGACCGCGCCTGGCGCATCGAACTCTTCGGCGACGAGGTGGACAGCATCAGCGAGTTCGATCCGCTCACCGGCCGCAACGCCGGGCAGCTTCCGAATGTGAAGGTCTACGCCAACTCGCACTATGTCACGCCGCGCCCCACCTTGGCGCAGGCGATGAAGGGCATCAAGGCCGAGCTGATCACCCGCCTCGAAGACTTCCGCAAGAACGGCAAGCTTCTGGAAGCGCAGCGCCTGGAACAGCGCACCACCTTCGATCTGGAGATGATCGAGGCCACCGGCTCCTGCGCCGGCATCGAGAACTATTCGCGCTGGCTCACCGGGCGCAAACCCGGCGAGCCGCCGCCGACCCTGTTCGAATATCTGCCCGATGAGGCGCTCGTCTTCGCCGACGAAAGCCACGTCACGATCCCGCAGATCGGCGCGATGTACAAAGGCGACTACCGCCGCAAATTCACGCTCAGCGAATATGGCTTCCGCCTGCCCAGCTGCATCGACAACCGCCCGCTGAAATTCGAGGAGTGGGACGCGATGCGCCCCGCCACCGTCTATGTCAGCGCCACGCCAGGCCCGTGGGAGCTGGAGCGCACCGGCGGCATCTTCGCCGAACAGGTCATCCGCCCGACGGGCCTCATCGATCCCCCGGTCGAAGTGCGCCCCGTGGAAACGCAGGTGGATGACCTCATCTCCGAATGCCACCTCCTCGCCAAGCGCGGCTATCGCACGCTCGTCACCACGCTGACCAAGAAGATGGCGGAAGACCTCACCGAATATATGCACGAACAGGGCATCCGCGTGCGCTACATGCACAGCGATGTGGAGACCCTGGAGCGCATCGAGATCATCCGCGACCTGCGGCTGGGCGCGTTCGACGTGCTCATCGGCATTAACCTGCTGCGCGAGGGCCTCGACATTCCCGAATGCGCGCTGGTGGCGATTTTGGATGCGGACAAGGAAGGCTTCCTGCGCAGCGAAACCTCGCTGATCCAGACCATCGGCCGCGCCGCGCGCAATGTGGACGGCAAGGTGATCCTCTATGCCGACAAGATCACCGGCTCGATGCAGCGCGCGATGGCCGAAACCAGCCGCCGCCGCGCCAAGCAGGAAGCGTACAACAAGGAACACGGCATCACGCCGCAAAGCGTGAAGAAGAACATCGCCGACATCATGGGCAGCATGTATGAGCGCGACCATGTGATGGTGGATGCGGGCCTTTCCGAAGAGGGCCGCGAGTTCATCGGCCACAACATCAAGGCGCATATCCAGGATCTGGAGAAGCAGATGCGCGAGGCGGCAGGCAACCTCGAATTCGAAACCGCCGCCCGCCTGCGCGACGAACTCAAGCGGCTGCAAGCCACCGAACTCGCCATCGCCGACGACCCCTTCGCCCGGCAAAGCGCCGTGGACAAGGCCGTGGACGACGCCTTCCTCTCAGCCGTCCGCGACGGCGCAGGCGAAGCAGACGGCGGCAAAGCCTCACGCGGCAAAGGCTCGCGCAAGCGGATGCAGCGGGCGAGCCGGCCGGGTGTTCCGAAGACGTTTGGGAGCCGAAGTCGATAAACCAAGACTTTTGCGAGCTTTTCCGACGAAAACGCACCGTTTCGACATCGTCGGACATGGCAGCGCCCATGCATTACGAAGCCAGATCACGACCGGCACATATATAATGGTCGAAATGGCGGACTCTATCCTATCTTAGATCGAGCAGAGAGCCATTCGGGCGGGAACGCCGAATACGCGATTCTATGAGCACTTTCCTTTCAAAATCTGACTAAGTGGAGCCTCCTCCACGTCGCGTGCGGAAGGCATCCGCGAAGCGGACGGCGAGAAAGCCTCACGCGGCAAAGGCTCGCGCAAGCGGATGCAGCGGGCGAGCCGGCCGGGTGTGCCGAAGACTTTTGGCAGTCGGAGTCGATAAACCAAGGCTTTTGCGAGCTTTTCCGACGAAAAACGCACCGTTTCGACATCGTCGGACATGGCAGCGTCCATGCATTACCAAGCCAGATCACGACCGGCACATATATAATGGAATCAATGTGTTAAACTGTCCCTTATTTCGACTGTCTCGTCGTATCGTCGCCGGTTTGCAAAAATACTCCATATAAATTGGGCTCTAGAATCAGGATGCGGCCCTAGAACGGGTCGCAAAATTTCGCGAATTTTGATAGATTAGGGAAATTTCTATAACATACTGATATTGTTGAGTATATTTCGGGACAAGTGAGGTAGAATTTCCCTTCTTGACGGATCCGACTTTTCAGCTTATTTCGAGACAGCATCCAACGAACCTTGGGTTTTCCAATGAAAGACGCCGACTACACCGACCAAATCCAAAAAGCGCTCAAGGCTGTTGCTGAATTGAATATACCCACTCATTTGGAGCCAGTTGCCTTTGGATATCTGTTGGGGATGCCTTCACCTGAGCAAAAGGTCGTAAGACAATCTTCGGGTGTTGGTTCTGAAGTTCGAGATCTAAATACGACCTCTGATCTGAGGGCGTTTATCTCCTCGATTACTCTTAAAGGCGCAGTTACCGAGATTCCGGCACTTCTTTATTGGGCTCGGGCCAACGAAGGAAAAGACGCTGTGAATGAGAGAGATGTTATCGAGCTGTATCGACGGGCAGGGATGCGGCCGCCGAAGGATGTCACCCAGTCTTTTCGAGATCTGTGCAAGAAAAAGTATTTCCGCCTCGAACCCGTAGATGGGGCGCGCGGCCACTACCGCCTTTCGCGGGCTGGAGAAGATTTCGTTCTGCACGACCTAATTCTGAAATCTAAATAGACGGAACGATTTCATGACCAAGAAGCCTGCTGAGATCATGTCGACAATGGTCGACCTTCTATCTCCCCTTCCTTCCGAGGAACGCCAACGCATTATCCAAGCGACGCTCGTGTTGCTTGGAGAGACACCGATCACAACCAAAAAGACCGCGGAAAGTTCGTCCGAAAATGAGGGCGAGGATCTCAGCTGGCCACCGAAAGCAAAGGCGTGGTCAAAACAGAATGGACTAACGCCGGATCTAATCGATCAGGTTTTCCACGGAAAGGACGGAGCTTTCGAAGTTATTGTCGAGCCGCCAGGGCGAAGCCAACGGGAAAAAACCATCAACGCGTACATTTTAACAGGCATAGCGAAGCTTCTCGGCACCGGGGAGACAACGTTCGACGACAAATCCGCACGCGAGCTTTGCGTCACCGCCGGCTGTTATAGCGGTACCAATCACGCGACCTATCTCAAAGATCGGGGAAATGATTTCACCGGCAATAGAGAAGCGGGTTGGACGCTCACTTCACCCGGGCTGAAACACGCGGCCGAACTTATCAAAGGATTTGCAACGTAGAATATTAATTGGAGAGATAAGATGGGCGTTGAGAAGGTGATGATACAGGTGGGCACGGTTTCTGTTTCAGCGGAAACAGAGGGCGACGTTCTGGAGTTACTCAGGTCGGCCCTAACGTTCGCGCGAGAGGAGCTGATGCAGGAAAAGCAAAAACCAGCATCCAAACCGGTAACCATAGATGTTGCTGGCGATGCCGAGCCGCATTCCGCAGCTCTCCTTCGCGAAGGGACGGTAAATTCGGTGGCAGCCATCTTCGGCGGCGGCTCGGGTCGCGAAGTCCTCTACTCCGCTGCTGTCTATTTGACCTTTTTTGTGGGCAAACCGAAATGGACTCGCAGCGAGTGGATGGAAGCAGCGAAGCAGGCCCGCGACTGGAAAGCGCTTTATAGTAACGGCGCGGCGCGTGATATCGGCCGGATGGTCAAAGCGGGGGAGATCAACGAAAACGCCACTGATGTGTTCTCTCTTTCCACAGCGTCACTAGCGGAAGCCGAGCCCCGACTTGGATAATTTCCCCGATTTGGCAGCATGGCTGCAAAACGGCTCCCTGAGTCAGGGAGATCGAGTGCTTATTTCGCTGTCTCGCCATGAAGAGGGTCTGACAACAGCGGAAATGCGGAAGCTTTTTGCATCATATGGACGAGGCACGGCATCTTGGAATTTCTCAAGCATAACCGCCCGGCTAGCTGACGATCAAAAAATCGTTCTATTGGATAGGCGTTGGACTCTTTTAGAAAAAGGCGCCGAAGCAGTCTTTGAACTCGGAGCCATGAAGAAAACAGCGACAATTAAAGCGATCTCTGGTCTCCGTGATTTTACCAACAAACTTTCGGATAAAATACTGCGAGATTTTGTAGATGAAGCGATCGGATGCTTGGAGCATAACCACTATCGGTCCGCAATCGTGCTTTCGTGGTCAGGTGCCGTCTGGATTCTCCAACAGCACGTTTTGAATAAGCATCTAAAGAATTTCAATAAAGCAGGCAGTTCTCGATTCCCTGACTTCAAGCAAGTCAAAAACTCGGAAAGCTTCGGCCGCATTCAGGAGCGGGATTTCATCCAGCTCCTTGAGGACATCCACGTCATAGGAAAATCGCTCAAGGGCATTTTGATCCAAAGACTTGATCTTAGAAACACCTGCGGCCACCCAAATACTGTCAAAGTCAATGAATCGACAGCTGCTTCACACGTCGAGCTACTTGTCGAAAATGTCTTTCTGCGATTCTAGGTCATGTCCCGCGCCTTCGTCAAAGAAACCGCCGAGTCCGCCGCGCCGTCCGCCTTCGCTCTTCGAGCTTCGGCGGGACAGGCCGGAGCGGATGGTGTCGGAGGGCTCGTCACCGAGGCCGGCGCCGCACGGATCGCTGCCGAAGTCGCGCTGCCGCGCTAGAAGAACGTCGCTAAAAAACTTTGCCACCTCCTCCGATATCCCGCCGATCTTGTTCGTCGCCTGAAGGGTGAACTTGAAATCACGTTCGGCTCGCGCCGAGCCGTTCGCGGCGTGCTTCGCATAGCGATGCTCACCACGATGGACGGCATGCCCTGGCGGCGGTGCCCGGCCCTTGACTTGTTCTTTCTTTGTTCTTATGCTCTCCAGAACCCGATTTGTGCCCAAACCCCTGGATGAAATCCAGTGGGCCGGCGGTGGGAAAGCTGCGTCCTCCGCGCTGTGTTCCGGAAATGAGGGGGGAAGGAGGGGGAGGGGGTCGCGAAACGTGACTTCAAAGATCACGATTTTGCGCCAGCCGCCCGCCCTGCTCCCAGATGTTGGAAAGAGGAGAAAACGAAGTCGAAAAACTCGAATTCAATTCGGCGAAAGCCAGGTGGTATGACAGGGCCATGTCCCGCGCCTTCGTAAAAGAAACAGCTGAGTCCGCCGCGCCGCCGGAGCGGATGGTGTCGGAGGGGCCGAACCTCGTCACCGAGGCCGGCGCCGCGCGGATCGCCGCCGAAGTTCAGCGGCTGGAAGCGGCGCTGAAGTCCGAGACCAATCCGCTCTTGCGCGAAACGCTGGCGCGCGATCTGCGCTACTGGTCGGTGAAGCAGGCGAGTGCGCAGATCGTGCCCCCGCCCAGCGGCGAAGACGCCGCCTTCGGATCGCGCGTCACCATCCGTCGCGGCGGACGCGAGCAGACCTTCCGCATCGTGGGCGAGGACGAAGCCGATCCCGCGCACGGGCTTCTCAATTTCAAAAGCCCCCTCGCCGCCGCCATCCTCGGCACGCGCAAAGGCGACGTGATCGAAGCGGCGGCGCCGATCGGCGAGATCGAGATACTCGAAATCGAAAATTGATCG
This sequence comes from Rhizomicrobium sp., assembly GCA_036488415.1. Taxonomy (GTDB): domain Bacteria; phylum Pseudomonadota; class Alphaproteobacteria; order Micropepsales; family Micropepsaceae; genus Rhizomicrobium. The sequence goes on along the minus strand of DASXHQ010000076.1, from coordinate 39,904 downwards.
TCATCACCCGGTCGCTCGCATCAACCGGGCGATGACAAATAGGGAAACGGGCCCGCCTGATCGGCGGACCCGTTTCGTATACACGGCGCGTTCGCGTTACTGCTGCGGCACAGTTGTGTTCGTTGAATCGTTCATCTGCGTGCGCAGATTGGCGCGCGCCTTACCGGTTTCACGGTCTGTAGCATTCGGCCCATTGGTGTTGGCAAGCCCACTGGCGCTGATATGGGAAGCCGATTGTCCGCCGTTCGGCGTAACGGAGGTGCTGGTCGTATCGCTTGCGCCGGTTGCGGTATGACGCGTCGCGGCGCGGTCGGTGCCGAAGGTTCGCGTGGTAGCGTTCGGGCCATTAGTGTTCATCGCACCGTTGGTGCTGATGTGGCTGGCGGAGTTTCCACCGAAACCACCCATGGTCGCGCCCATACCCATGCCGCCATGTCCGCCCGCGCCGCCATGCGCTAGGGCCGCCCCTGGAAGGGCCAGTGTCAGCGCAGCAGCCATTAGCAACGCCGATTTCGTCACGTTCGTTGTACGCATGTCTTCACTCCTGTTGGTTCGCCCCCTTTGCCATCGCGCCGCGCCCATGAAGGAAACGGCTCGGGCGCAGGCCGGTTGCGGGTTCCCCCATTACAGCAGCGCCATCTCTGGTACCCGGACGGAAGAAAAACAGGCAAAAGCCCTCCCTCCATCGGAGAGAGGGCTTGCCCATTAGCTAGTCGCAGTAATCCGTGTCGTAGTACGGGCTGTACGGATTTCCGCAATCATAGCCGCGATAGTACGGATAGGCTGTGTCGTACTGGTAGTATTCCGGGCGGCCATAATAGTCGTGTGTGACGACGCGATCGCGATAGTCGTGCCAGTAGCTATCGCGATCATAGTAGCCGTGATCGCGGTCGCCCAGGTTCACGCCCACGCCCACCGGGCCGACGCCCACACCCGCGCTGATTTGCGCGGCCGCGGGCGCCGTTGTGAGCGCAAGCGCACCCGTCGCAAGCGAGCCGGCAATCGCAACCGCCGCCGTCATCATCTTCCTGCTTTTGTCATTCAAGAGTTTCCGCATTTGGGTCTCCCGTTGTTAACCCCCGCTGTTTGGCCATCGCGCTGGGCAACGACCATGAGACCGGGACGCATCGCGGTGGCGGTGCATCCCGCTCATTCGGTTTTTTTTACGATCAGAACGATTCATAGACCCAGTGGCAGTTGTCGCCATCTGCATCGCACATCCATGAGCGGCGATGGTCCTGATCATTGGCACGCCATTGATTGCCGACATAGTAGCCGTTGCCGCGATCGATATAGCCGGTCGTGCTGTAGTGGCGGCGATAGTAGCGGTCTTCGTCCCACACCCGCTGGCAATAGTCGCCGTCGTTATCGCAGCGCACGCTCCAACAGCCATCGGCACTGCAACGGTGCTGGACGATTTCGGCCGAGGCAGTATTTGTCATTCCAATCGCAGCGCCGAGGCCAAGAAGTCCGGCAAGCGCGACCGATGTGAGTATTGTCTTCTGCATCGCTCTTCTCCTTTGTTCAGCCCCGAACGCGCGGGAACACATATTGCGCATCTGAACACGGTAGAAAAACGGGGTTCCCATGCGAGCGATCCCGGCATGGGGGCAATTTCATATAAGGCGGAATTCCGGCGGCGTTGCGCGGCGAGCGTCCCTCGCGCGCAAGTTCCGGGGAACCAGCGCGCATTCCTGCGCGAACTCCTCTATGGTCGCGCCAACCAAGCGAGGCATTCGTGAATCACATTCTGAACGCGGGCGATCTGACGCTCGATGAAATGGCGTCGCTGCGCCTCATCGTGCGGCAGAGTTTCATGAGCCGGGGATCGCTCTCGGTGGCGATGCGCGCGCGATTGGTAGAGCTGGGCCTCATCACCAATTCGATGGGCGGGGTGATCCCCACCCCCGCCGGCCGTATCGCCGCCCGGGGCTGACAAACAACCTATCCAAGCGGCTTCTTCTTTTAGACGAACGGCTTACGCCGCTTCGCTGGTCCCGTTGAGCCACGCCTGGGCCCGGTCCGAATAGATGGCCCAGACTTCGCCGGCCTTCTCCTTGGGGCGGAAAAACAGAGCGGTCTCGGGGTTGGCATTACCGCGCACCGCATCGCCTTCGCAGAGTTTGCGAAATGCGCGTTCCACGTCGTCCTCGAACTTCGGGGTCACTTCGCGATTGGCCTTCTCCGCGCGCTGGCGCATCGCGCGCATCACGCTCCAGCGGCGAAGCCCTGCCTTGTTTGCCATCAAGACGGCGATGAGATCTAGAAGCAAAGTCTGGTCGGCGCGCATGCGCGACGGGGCGCGATCGAGGATGTCAGCGTAGCTCATGATGTTGCTTTTCCTTCACATTGTGCGATTTCGCAAGCGGCGAATCCGCGCGCGGGCACGGCGGCGTATCGATGTTTCGTTAAGGTGTAACATGGAAATGGTGATAAAAGCTTGGAAATGCAAGGTTTCCGCACCAATTAAGGCGGAATAAGGCAACGCAGGATTCGCGCTCATTGTCATTTAAGGGATTTGCGCCTATAGAGCGCGAACGTGGTTCTTACGTCCGTCAGACGAAGCGCTCCAGTGAATACGACTCGCCTTGCAGCGCGCCGGACGAAACGGAATTCTTTCGCCAAACTGATGCTCTAAAGTTTTCCACGTGCGCTCACACAGTCGTGTGTGCGCAACCCGATGATGCAAAGGAAAACGCAAATGACCATCGGTACCGTGAAGTTCTTCAATACCTCCAAGGGCTTTGGATTCATCGCGCCGGAAGGCGGCGGCAAGGACGTGTTCGTTCACGCCACCGCCGTCGAAGCCGCCGGCATGCGCTCGCTCAACGAAGGCCAGAAGGTCTCGTTCGACACGCAGCCGGACGCGCGCGGCTCCAAGGCCGTCAATCTGAAGGCCGTCTAAGCGCTTTCAATTGAAGTTACGGGCGGGCGGCGAAGGAGACTTCGCCGCCCGCTTGCTTAAGCCCCGAAGGAAGGCCTCGGGAATCTAGCCGATTCCGGTCTCTTCGCAGTTCCATCTCCGTTCACGGAGATTGTTGTTTTATAAGGGTCGCGGCCCTATATTTGGGGGACGTGGTTCTTACGTCCCTGACAGACGAAGCGCTCCTGCTGATTACGACCCGCTTCGCTGCGTGCCGAACCAAACGGAAGACTTCCAAAGCCGAGACTGCCGTTTTCCACGTTCGCGAGCGCGATATCCGCGTGCGCGGCACTCAATGACTCAAGGAAGTAATATGACGATCGGAACCGTAAAGTTCTTCAACACCGCCAAGGGCTTTGGCTTCATCTCGCCGGAAGGCGGCGGCAAGGACGTGTTCGTCCACGCGACCGCCGTGGAAGCATCTGGCCTGCGCACGCTGAACGAGGGCCAGAAGGTTTCGTTCGATGTGGTGCCGGATGCGCGCGGCGCCAAAGCGGCCAACCTAAAGGCCGTCTAGGAACAGGGCGGCGGATGGCACGGCTATCCGCCCTTCGCCCGTGAAAGGAGGCCTCATGGCCGATACAAGATCAACGCAGGAGCGCGACGCGGCGCGAACCCGCGCCCAGAACCATTTCGCAAAAGCGGAGCAGCGCGACGTGCTGGTCCGCGAAGAACTTGCGCGTGAGCGCGCGGTGACCGACGCCAAGACCGCCAAGCTGCGCGCCTTGCGCCTGGCCAAGGAAGAGGAAGAGCGCGCCGCCGCCGAGAACGAGCCCAAGCCGGCCGCTAAGCCCAAGGCCGCCAAGATCCGGCGCATCAAGGCCGGTTAACGCGCTGCCGCCGATCCTGCCACAAGATTGCGATTTATCCACAAGCCGCGTATAGGGCGAAACGCAGACGGCGTCCCGTCACGGAAGAAGCGCACTCGTTGTTTGAATCCCTGCCCGCCTAATGCGCGCGCCCGGACGAGACAGTCGAATACCCCTTCCCGATGAGAAGCGTCGCCGGCGTCGCGGGCGGTATGTCGCCATCCGTGAAATCACGTGACCAGGAAGACTGAAATGACGACTGGAACTGTAAAGTTCTTCAACACCACCAAGGGCTTCGGCTTCATCTCCCCGGAAGGCGGCGGCAAGGACGTGTTCGTGCACGTGACCGCGCTGCAGGCTGCCGGTTTGCGCACGCTGAACGAGGGCCAGCAGGTCTCGTTCGACATCCAGCCGGATGCGCGCGGCTCCAAGGCCGTCAACCTCAAGGCCATGTAATCCGGCCTTGCGTTGAAACAGAACGGACGTCGGGATCGCTCCCGGCGTCCGTTTCTTTTGTGCCGTGGACTTACTGGCCTGAAGCGACCGGATACTGGATAACGACGCGCTTCTGACCGGAGGATGGCGGCGTGAACGTCGCGCTCTTTTCTCCCGCGCCAGGCTGGCCGGTGATCGTCGCCGCGACCTTGTAGGTCGCGCCCGGCCTTAGGTTCTTGAACAACACCCAAGCACCCGAGCAGTCGAACGACGTGAGCGTTTTACCGCCTTGGCTTAGCGTCACATGCGCGCCGGAGAGATATTGCGCGCCGCCGTTGGAGAACTCGACGCGGATCGGATAGGCCGGCCACCGCGGATCGGTCTTGGCCTGGTCGCCGATGCCGGTGCAAGCGGTTTCGATGCCATTGACCGTGATCGGTTGGTCCATCGGCAGCGGATCGGCATGGGCCGGCCAAATGAAACCGGCTGCGCCGCCGATCAGAACCGCGGCCGCCGCAAGATGAATGAATTTCATAAAACCCTCCGGGCGATATCGCGGCGGATGCCGCTCCCCGCCTACCAAATGCAGAACTGGGAACTTCGGTTCCCCGTTTCGGGCCGATGAGCTATGCGTTTTCTGAAAAGCCCGCCAAATCAAAGCATTCTTTTTCCCGGCGAGTTTGCGGAAGGGGCCCACGCAGCACGCATACAGGAATCGGGCATTATCCGCGCCGCCACCGAAGGGAAATCACGCCATGCCGGTCCTCCATCAGATGCCGATGTCCGGCAACTGCTACAAAATCCGCCTTGCCGCGCATCAGCTGGATGTGCCGCTTACGCTCAAAGACTACCCGCTATATGATGGCCTGACGCGCAAACCGGAATTCCTCTCCAAGAACCCGAACGGCCGGGTACCGCTGCTCGAACTCGACGATGGCCGCACGCTCGCCGAAAGCGGCGCCATCCTGTGGCATCTGAGCGAAGGCACGAAGCTTCAGCCGGCCGATGCTTGGGGCCGCGCACAGGCGCTCCAATGGATGTTTTTCGAGCAATACAGCCATGAGCCCTACATCGCGGTCGCGCGCTTCATCAAAGCCTATGGCACGCCCGAGATTCAGGAGCGGCGCAAGGGCGAGTGGCCGATGCTCATGGAGCGTGGCAATGCTGCGCTCGGCGTGATGGAACAACATCTGGCGAAACATAACTGGTTTGCCGGCGGCAGCTACTCGATCGCCGACATTGCGCTCTACGGTTACACGCATTGCGCCGACGAGGGCGGGTTCGACCTCGCGAAATTTCCGGCGGTTTCGGCATGGCTCTCCCGCGTTGCGGCGCAACCGGATCACGTTCCGCTCTGAGAAAATCGGTCGCTAGTCTTTCGTCCCGCACAAAGGCCATCGCGCTTCATTGTAGGATTCCGCCGTCGGAGCGCGATTCGCGCAAGACAGGGAGGGATTTCTCACAATGGACATGACACGCAAACTTGCGGCCGAGTTCATCGGCACGTTCTGGCTCGTGTTGGGCGGATGCGGCAGCGCCGTGCTGGCTGCAGCACTGCCGGACATCGGCATCGGCTATGCGGGTGTGGCGCTGGCATTCGGTCTTACGGTGGTGACCGGCGCCTATGCCTTCGGGCACATCTCCGGCGGCCACTTCAATCCGGCGGTGACGCTCGGCATCTACACCGCAGGCCGCATGCCAATGGGCGAAGTAATTCCCTATTGGGTGGCCCAAGTGGCGGGCGGCATCGTGGCAGGTGCGGTGCTCTATTCCATCGCATCCGGCAATGCCGGTTTCGATGCTACCGCCAGCGGCTTTGCCTCGAACGGTTATGCCGAGCATTCGCCGCAGGGCTACTCGCTGGAAGCGGCGCTGATTTGCGAAGTCGTGATGACCTTCATGTTCCTGCTCGTCATCCTCGGCGCAACATCGCCGCGCGCGCCGGTGGGCTTTGCACCGCTCGCCATCGGGTTGGCCCTGACCTTGATCCACCTGATCTCCATCCCGGTAACCAACACGTCCGTGAACCCGGCGCGTTCGACGGGCGTGGCGATCTTTCAGGGCACTTGGGCGATCTCGCAGCTTTGGGCGTTCTGGGTGGCGCCGCTGATCGGTGGCGGACTGGCTGGCCTCTTCAACCGATGGCTGGCCAACGCGCCGCTCGTCCCGCTCGAGAGCAAAATGTAGGCAGTTTCGTTCCTTGCCTTTGCCGGGGCCGCGTCCTTCTATGCGGCTCAGGCAAGGCAAGGTGAATTTTGGGTCTCGAATCTCCGCTTCGGATCGATCTTCTCGACGGTGACGCGCTCCGGCGCGACCTGACTGCGCTGGCCCATGCCAATTCGGACTCCGCAAAGCTGCGCAAGCTTGCGCTGGCGCACATCAAGATCGTGTTCAACGACGCGCGCACGCAAGTGAAGGCACGTGTCGAAGGCGGTGAGATGCTGGGGCTTGCTGCCGCGCATGCGCTTTCCGCCATTCAGGATACATTGCTACAAGTCCTCTACGATTTCGCGACCAAGCATTTCTATTACGCGCAGAACCCGACGCAGGCCGAACGCATGGCGATCGTCGCCACCGGAGGCTACGGCCGCGGACAGATGGCGCCGTTCTCCGATGTCGATCTCCTTTTTCTACGCCCGTACAAAGAGACGCCCTGGGGTGAGAGCGTCATTGAATTCATTCTGCATATGTTGTGGGACCTTGGACTGAAGGTCGGTCACGCGGCACGTTCCCTCGCCGAATGCTCGCGGCTTGCGAAGCAGGACGTGACCATTCGCACCGCGCTTCTGGAAGCGCGTTTCCTGTGGGGAGATCGCCCCCTCTTCGACGAGATGCGCAAAGTGTTCTGGGCCGAGGCAGATGCGCGCTCCGGGCAAGATTTCGTTCAAGCCAAGCTTGCCGAGCGCGATCAGCGCCATGTGCGGCAGGGCGAAAGCCGTTATCTCGTCGAGCCGAACATCAAGGAAGGCAAAGGCGGCCTGCGCGATCTGCAGACGCTCTACTGGATCGGCAAATACATCTACCACACCGATGACACGGCCGATCTTGTCGGCGAGGTTTACACCCGCGAAGAGCTTCAGACTTTCCAGCAGGCCGAAGCTTTCCTTTGGGACGTCCGCGTGCGGCTGCACTACCTCGCCGATCGCGCCGAAGAGCGGTTGTCCTTCGATGTTCAGCCTGAGCTGGCGGCCCGCATGGGCTTCGCCGGAGATAGCCCTCGCCGCGCGGTAGAGAAATTCATGAAGGCCTATTTCCTTGTCGCCAAGGATGTGGGCGATCTCACCCGCATTTTTTGCGCGGCGCTGGAAGAACAGAACCGCAAGCCGAAGCCCTCGCTGGCGCGGCTATTGCCGGGCTTTCTCAAACCGCGCACTGGAAGCGAAGACTTTTTCGTCGAGAATGGCCGCCTCAATGCGCCGCCAAATGCGTTCCAGCGCGATCCGGTCAATCTCATCCGCATTTTCCACATGGCGGACGAGAAAGGCGTCGACGTGCATCCCGCTGCCGTGCGCACGATCACCCGCTCGCTCGACCTGATCGACGAGAATTTGCGCAATGATAAAGAGGCCAATCGCCTGTTTCTCGAAATTCTCACCTCGCGGCGCGATCCGGAACGCACCTTGCGTTGGATGAACGAAGCTGGCGTCTTGGGTCGTTTCATTCCGGCGTTCGATCATGCCGTCGGGCTGATGCAGTTCAACATGTATCATCACTTCACGGTGGACGAGCATCTGATCCGCGCCGTGGGCAACGTCGCCGCCATAGAGCGCGGCGAGCTGAAAAGCGATCACCCGCTTTCGACGGAAGTCATCAAGCGCATCCAGTCGCGCGCGGCGCTTTATGTTTCAACCCTGCTGCACGACATCGGCAAAGGTTTGCCTGGTAATCACTCTGTCGTTGGCGCAAACATCGCCGAATCTCTCTGCCCGCGGCTGGGCCTTTCGGCCGCGGATACCGCTGCCGTAATGTTTCTGGTGCGCGATCATCTGGTGATGAGTGACACGGCGCAGAGACGCGATCTTTCCGATCCCAAAACCGTGCGCGATTTCGTGGCCGCTGTGCAGTCGCCAGAAATGCTGCGGCTGCTTTTGGTGCTGACGGTTGCCGATATCCGCGCTGTCGGCCCTGGCGTGTTCAACGGCTGGAAGGGGCAGTTGCTGCGCGAACTATACTACGAAGCCGAAGCCGCCATGTCCGGCGGCGATGCAACACCGGGCCGGACAGCGCGCATCGAATCCGCGAAGATGAAATTGCGCGAACGCATTTCCGGTCTTCCAGAACCCGTACGCGAACGCGCGGTGACACGCCATTACGATCCTTACTGGCTGGCCTTCGACGATGCCGCCTACGAACGGCAGACGCGCCTCATCGCAGAGGCCGACGCGAACGGCGAATTGCTTTCGATGGCGGCGGAGAGCGATGCGTTCCGGGCCGTCACCGAAATCACGATCTACACGCCGGACCACCCCGGTCTCTTCTCCAAGCTTGCCGGCGCTATCGCCGTGTCCGGCGGCTCCATCGTCGATGCCAAGGCCTTCACCACCTCCGATGGTTTCGCGCTGGACGTTTTTTCTATTCAAGACGCGGAAGGCGAAGCCTTCGGCGATCCGTCGCGTATCGCGCGGCTGCGACAATCGATCGAGAAGACGCTGAGTGGCGAGGCATCTCCGAAGCACGTTCTGGCGCAGCGCGCCACGCGCAAGAAGCGCGTGGCCGCGTTCAACATCCAGCCACGCGTCGGTTTCGACAACGAAGCCTCCACCACCGCGACCGTGATCGAAGTCGAGGGCCTTGACCGGCAGGGCTTCCTTTATGACGTGACACAAGCGCTGTTCGAAAGTGGGCTTTCGATCTCGTCGTCTATCGTCGCCACCTATGGCGAGCGGGCCATCGACGTCTTCTATGTGCGCGACGGCTTCGGCCACAAGATCACCCATCCCGAACGGCTGAAAAGCGTAGAGGCGCGGCTGCTGAGCGTACTCTCCGAAGAACCTCTTGAAGGGCGGGAGCCTTTGCGGGCATAACCCGCGCCTCCAGAGCACGATCCGATGGATCATGCTCTGGATTCTTTTGACTTCGCGCGATTTATCCGGAAAACCGCTTCACACTTTTCTGGATCGCGCTTCTAGAGGCCTCCATGAGCACCCACGAGCAACTCGTCCTTTCCGGCATGCAGCCCACGAACACGCTGCACCTGGGCAACTATCTGGGCGCGCTGAAGAACTGGGTGCGCATGCAGAATGAGATGCCCAGTTTCTTCTGCGTCGTGGACATGCACGCGCTGACGCAGGAGTCTGGCTACGCCCTTCCCGCCGATGTGACGAAAGCCACGCGCGAAGTGGCGGCGGCCTATATCGCTTCGGGCGTCGATCCTAAGCGCACGCCGATCTTCAACCAGAGCCGCGTGAAGGAACATGCCGAGTTGGCCTGGATCTTCAATTGCGTGGCGCGGCTCGGCTGGCTCGACCGCATGACGCAGTTCAAGGAGAAGAGCGGCAAGCACAAGGAACGCTCGTCGGTCGGCCTCTACACCTATCCGGTGCTGATGGCGGCGGACATTCTTGTCTACAAAGCAACGCATGTTCCGGTTGGCGAAGACCAGAAGCAGCATCTGGAACTGGCGCGCGACATCGCGCAGAAATTCAACAACGATTATTCTGTGCCCGATTATTTTCCGTTGCCCGAACCGGTGATCACCGGGCCAGGCACGCGCGTGATGTCGTTGCGCGACGGCGTCAAGAAGATGTCGAAGACCGACGAGTCCGACAATTCGCGCATCAACCTCACCGACGATGCCGACACCATCGCGAGCAAGATCCGCCGCGCCAAGACCGATCCCAATCCGCTGCCGGATGACGAGAAAGGTCTGGCGGGACGGCCGGAAGCGGAGAACCTGCTCAACATCTATGCCGGCCTCGCGGAGAAGCCGGTGAAGGATGTGATCGTGCAGTTCGCGGGTCAGCAGTTCTCCGGCTTCAAGAACGAGCTGGCGGAACTGGCCGTCGAGAAGCTCAAGCCGATCGCCGACGAAATGCGCCGGCTGATGGCGGACACCGCCGAGATCGACCGTATCCTGGCGTCGGGCGCCGAAAAGGCGCGCGCGGTGGCCGAGCCGATCATGCACGACATCAAGAAAGTCGTGGGCTTCGTGGTCTGAGCGGCGTGCTATAAGGGCCGCATGGCGGACAGGATCAAAACCGTTCTCATCACCGGCGCGGCGAAGCGGCTGGGCCGCGCCATCGCGCTCGATCTGGCGCGGCATGGCTGGAACATCGCGCTGCATTACAACGTCTCCGAAAAAGAAGCGCGCGCGACCTGTGAGGATGCGCGTACGGCGGGCGTGAAAGTCGCGCTGCTCAGGGCCGATTTGATGCGCGAGAGCGATGTCGTCAACCTTGTTCCGCAAGCGGCGAAGGAGCTTGGCCCAATCACCGCGCTGGTCAACTCCGCCTCGCTGTTCGAGAACGACGAATGGGTCAGCGCCACGCGCGAAAGCTGGGACAAGCACATGGAGGTGAACCTCCGTGCACCCTTCGTGCTGAGCCAAACATTCGCCAAGCAGCTTCCGCGCGACCAGAAAGGCGCGATCGTCAATCTGATCGATCAGCGCGTGCTGAAACCGACGCCGCAATTTTTGTCCTACAGTCTGAGCAAGGCCGGGCTCTACTGGCTGAACACCACCTTGGCGCAGGCCTTGGCGCCGCGCATTCGCGTGAATGCCGTGGGGCCGGGACCCACCATGCGCAATGCGCGCCAGAGCGAGGCGGATTTCGGCCGCCAGCGCGAGGCCACTATGCTGAAAGCGGGGGCCGAACCGCAGGACGTCTGCGATGCGGTGCGCTATCTTCTGGAAGCGCCGTCCGTGACCGGACAGATGATCGCGGTGGACGGCGGCCAACATCTGGCGTGGAAGACGCCGGACGTGAACGTGACGGAATGACATGAGCAACACCTCCAAAGTTCAGCCGCTTCGCATCGCCGACGCCGCGCGCGGCATCCGCCATGTCTTCATCCGCAATCTCGAAGTGCTGGCGCATATCGGTGTTTACGGACACGAGCAGGGCAAGCTTCAGCCGGTGCGCATCAATGTCGATCTGGCCGTCGAGGACGTGATTGCCGTCGAGGACAAGCTCGAGAAGGTCGTCGACTACGCCAGCATCGAACAGCGCATTCGCGCCATCATCGGCGCTGGCCACATCAACCTTGCCGAAACGCTGGCCGAACGCATCGCCGAAACCAGTTTCGACGATCCGCGCGTGAAATCCGCCAGGGTGCGGGTGGAGAAACTCCATGCTCTCCCCGGCGCGGAATCCGCCGGCGTCGAGATCGAACGCAATCGGCCTTAAAGCCCGAACGGATAAGTGTCGATGCCCGTCTCGGGGATTTTATCGCCAAGCGGCGTGACGGCGTGGGTTTCCTCGAACCAGACGAAAGCATCGAACTGCTCCGCCAATACGGCGCGGAAATAGTGGCTCTGCAATTCCGTTTCCGGGCGATAGATCACGCCGATGGCACGCTCCAGCCGCGGCGCACTTAGAGCCTCGCGCAATTCGGGATGCGCGATGCGCCAATCGGTGAGCGAGCGCGGCTCGCCGGCGCGGCGAAAGAGATATTCGAACGAATCTTCGCGCACCGGCCGCACAGCTTTGATCTCCATCGGGTCATCCCATTCCGATGCGGCGGCCACCGTGCCACGATCGGTGCCGAAGCCGATGGCGATGCAATCGTCGCCGAACGCGGTGTGGCATAATTCGCCGATGTTGAACTCGCCCTCCCAGCCCATCGAGGTCGCGGCCGCGTTGCCGATGTGGGAGTTGTGCGCCCACACGATGGCTTTCGAATCCGGACGCCGGCGCAACAGCACCTGCAGCGTGTCGAACATGTGCCGGTCGCGCAGGTTCCAGCTTTCCGTCGAGCCGCGATACATGATGCGGTAATATTCCTCCGCCGCGCGCACGATGCGCGCGTTCTGCTCGGCATCGAAGAACTCCTCGCCGTCTTTCGCCATATAAGCGAGGCGCTTGTTCAACAGCTCGCGCAACTGCTCCGTCACCGCATCCTCGCAGGTGTCCGCGCCCATCATGGCGCGGTGGCCATAGCGTTGCGGTTCGTCCTGCCACGGCGTGAGACAGCCATAGCGGCGGCGCGCGGCCTTGGCGTCATCCGGCGCGATCTTGTCGAGATAAGCCAGCACCGCGGCCATCGAAGTGCGCAAGGAATAGACGTCCAGCCCGCGAAATTCCGCGCGGGCTTCCGGCTTCACCGTCTCATTGTGCTGCCGCAGCCAATCGACAAAATCGTGCACCTCTCGGTTGCGCCACATCCAGGTGGGAAAGCGGCTGAAAGCAGCGTCTTCACTTGGCGCATGCGGCTTGTGGCGCGCGTAGCGGTCGATGCGCGCGGCGTCCGGCCAATCCGCTTCCACCGCCACGATATTGAAGCCATGGCGTTCGATCAGCCGCCGCGAGATCGCGGCGCGGGCGCGGTAGAATTCCGAAGTCCCGTGCGTCGCTTCGCCCAGCAAGACCACGCGCGCATCGCGGAATCGCTCGAAAGCATCGGCGAAGCGTTCATCCTGCGGCGGCGGCAATTTCTCGGCGGCGGCCTTCAACGCCGCGACCAATGAGCCTTCCGGACGATGCAATTCCCTGATGGCTGCCATGATGGGCCTCTTTCATGAGAAAATGACCGCGCGACAGCCCTTGTTCCGGCCAAAAGCCGGTATAATGGGTGTTCCATGACCGACAGCTCCACTACAGACGCGCCTTTGAAAGGCCCCGCGCGCATCGAGGCGTATTTGAAGACGCTGCCGGATGCGCCGGGCGTTTATCGCATGCTCAACGACAAGGGCGATGTGCTCTATGTCGGCAAGGCCAAGAGCCTGAAGAAGCGCGTCACCTCCTATGCCCGCGGCATGGTGCACAGCGACCGGCTGATGCGCATGATCGCCGACACCGCGGAGATGATCTTCGTCACTACGGCGAGCGAGATCGAAGCGCTGCTTCTCGAATCCAACCTCATCAAGCGGCTGAAGCCGCGCTACAATGTTTCTTATCGCGACGACAAAAGCTTTCCGAACATCCTGCTGCGGGAGGATCATGCTTTTCCGCAGCTTCTGAAGCATCGCGGCGCGAAATCGACCAAGGGCATTTACTTCGGCCCCTTCGCCAGTGCGGGTGCGGTGACGCGCACGCTCAACACCTTGCAGCGCGCGTTCCTGCTGCGCTCCTGTTCGGATAGCGTGTTCGAATCCCGCACGCGGCCGTGCCTGCTGTTCCAGATCAAGCGTTGCAGCGCGCCCTGCGTCGGCCGCGTCGATGAAGCCGGTTACTCTGAGCTGGTGCGCGAGGCCGAAGAATTCCTCAATGGCAAAAGCCGCGCGGTGCAGGATGAACTGGCGCGGCAGATGAACACCGCGTCGGATCAGATGGACTTCGAAGCCGCCGCGCGGTTCCGCGACCGGATCAAGGCGATGAGCCATATCCAGTCGCAACAAGGCATCAACCCCACCACCTTCAGCGAAGCCGATGTGATCGCGGCGTTCAGCCAGGGCGGCGAGACCTGCATCCAGGTGTTCTTCTTCCGCGCGGGGCAGAACTGGGGCAACCGGCCCTACTTCCCGCGCCATCCGCGCGAGCTTTCCACGGCGGAGGTTCTGGAAGCCTTCGTTGCCCAATTCTACGACGAGCGCCCCGCGCCGCGCGCGATCTTCCTCTCCGAAGACATCGCCAATCGCGAACTGATCGAAGAAGCGTTCCGCCTGAAGGCCGATCATGCCGTCGAAATCGCCGTGCCGCAGCGGGGCGAGAAGCGCGAGATCGTCGAGATGGCACTGCAGAACGCGCGCGAACAACTTGGCCGCCGCATGGCGGAGAACTCCGCGCAGCGCGAATTGCTGGAAGGCGTCTGCGAAGTCTTCGGCATGGAGACGCCGCCCAAGCGCATCGAGGTCTACGACAACTCCCACATTCAGGGCACCAATGCCTTGGGCGGAATGATCGTGGCCGGACCCGACGGTTTCGAAAAAGGCGAGTACCGCAAATATAATATCAAATCGACCGAACTCACGCCGGGCGATGACTACGGCATGATGCGCGAAGTCCTGACGCGCCGCTTCTCCCGCCTTGTGAAGGAATCCGGCGAAGACGAAGCCAAAGCGAAATGGCCGGACCTTGCGCTGATCGATGGCGGGCCGGGGCAACTTTCCGTCGCGCGTGCCGTGCTGGAAGATCTCGGCGTCGAGGACGTTCTGCTGGTCGGTATCTCCAAAGGGCCGGACCGCGATGCAGGCCGTGAGCATTTCTATATGGCGGGGCGCGAACCGTTCCGGCTCGATCCCAAAAGCCCGGTGCTATACTACCTGCAGCGCCTGCGCGACGAAGCGCACCGATTCGCCATCGGCAGCCATCGCAAGAAGCGCAGCAAGGCCATCGGCGCCAATCCGCTCGACGAGATTGCCGGCGTGGGCGCCAGCCGCAAGCGCGCGTTGTTGCAGCATTTCGGCTCGGCCAAAGCGGTGTCCGCCGCCAGCCTCGCCGATCTGGAATCGGTGGGCGGCGTCAGCAAGACGCTGGCGAAAAAGGTCTACGACTTCTTCCACCCCACCGGCTGAGTGTTAAGGTAGCCGCATGTATCGCCTCCCCAATGCCATCACCATTGCGCGCATCGTGCTCGTTCCCATTTTCGCGATCGCCTTCGCGCTGCCGGGCAACACCTGGCGGCTCATCGCCTTCGCGGTGTTCTGCATCGCGGGACTTTCCGATGCTTTGGACGGCCTTGCCGCGCGCAAGCTGAACGCCGGGTCCGATTTCGGCCGGATGCTCGATCCGATCGCCGACAAAGTGCTGGTCGCCGTTGCGCTGATGATGCTGGTGGCGGAAGGCAACATCGAGCAGTTCAACCTCGAGCCCGGACTGCACAGCCTTTTGAAGCTGGTGCCGGCGCTCATTATCCTCTCACGCGAAATCCTGGTGTCGGGCCTGCGCGAATTCCTCGCCGAGACACGGGTGAAGATCCGCGTCACCGCCGTCGCCAAGCTCAAGACCACGATCCAGATGATCGCCATCGGTGCCATGATTCTGGGGCCGATCGCCGATCAATACATTCCCGGCGCGGCCTATTTCGCCTACGCCGCGCTCTGGGTGGCAGCGGGGCTGACGGTTTACACCGGCGTCGTCTATTTCAACGAAGGCAGCAAACACATCCGGCAGCAGCAGATTCCGGGAGACGCCGGGTGACCCTGCTCTATTTCGCCTGGGTGCGGCAGAAGACCGGCCGCGGCGAAGAGCAGCTTGCGCTGCCCGATGGCGTGAAGACCGTTTCCGATCTTGCCGCCTTCCTGAAGAACCGCGGCGGCGGATACGGGGAAGCCTTCGCCGATCTGCGGCGCATGCGCGTGGCGGTGAACCAGGATCACACCGGCTTCGACACGCCACTGCGCGATTCCGATGAAGTCGCGTTCTTCCCGCCGGTAACAGGCGGATGATCGCGATCCGAATCCAGCGCGAAGATTTCGACATCGCCGACGAAATCGCGGCGCTCGACGCCGAGAACACCGGCGCCGTCGCCACTTTCACCGGGCTGGTGCGCAAGGAAGGCGACCTGACGGCGCTGACCCTCGAACATTATCCCGGCATGACGGAGCGCGAGATCGCGCGCATCGTGGACGAGGCGCAAAACCGCTGGTCGCTGCTGGGTGTCACTGTCATTCACCGCGTCGGGCGGCTGACGCCAGGCGAGAAGATTGTTCTCGTCGCGGTCGCCGCGTCGCATCGTTCCGCGGCGTTTCAGGCATGCGAATTCCTGATGGACTATCTCAAGACCAAGGCACCGTTCTGGAAACAGGAAGAGCGCAACGGCAAAGCTCAATGGGTCGAAGCCAAACTTTCCGACGACAAAGCCGCGGAGCGTTGGCGCGACTGATCCCTGTTTTCGTTGAACAATCCGCTTGAGGTTGTTTTTCGATAAGCGGGAGGGCCGCTCCACCTTGGCCATTTGAATTCAGATTTCCCCCCCTCGCATTTCGCACGTCTCTTGATGAGCCTCGTGGGCGAAGGCAGGCAGGCGTGAATATCCCTCAACACCATGCGCGATATGAGGCGCGTCCTATTCAGCGCGGCTTAGCAGTGTGCGCGGTGAACCGGGTGATGATCGGTCTTTGGCCTATCCGGCGGTCGCATGCGTCAGCAGCGGACAACACCGGCAGGCGGGCCTAAGGCGATCAGGGCGAGGGGAGTTCAGCGGTTGGGCATGGAGTTCCTTCAAAAACAAAAAATGGATTCACGCAGAGACGCAGAGCCGCGGAGTTCTTCTCCGAGGCCAAACGCCTTCGCGGGTCATGAATTTTCGGCGCGCCATGCGCGCCAAAAGTTTTTCTCTTCTCCGCGGCTCTGCGCCTCTGCGCCTCTGCGTGACGAATCTTTGCAGTCCAAAACGCAAGAAACCCGCGGCTTTCGCGGCGGGTTTGGATTTTGGGCGCAGTTCTAGAGTTGGAAAGAATGTACGGGGGTACCGTTACGGTGTCAAGCTAATTGGGAAAAATAAGTTTAGAGCAGGGAATTTAGCCTAAGTATTTGATCCTGCTTAGGAAACATATTATCTCCGTTCGAGCGTTATGGATTTGCGCGCGAAAAATCCCGGAAAAAATATTTTCAGCCGAGATAGGCCGCGCCTAACAGCACCAGCCCCACCGCGCCAAAACCGGTGGCGGCCAGCCACAGCCAATGCCGCTTGGTGATGATCGCGACGGTAGACATGGCGATGCCGATCTCGAACAGCGTGGCGGAACCCGTCAGCCAATGGTGACGGTCCTCATGGCGCGCGGACTCTTTCAGCAGCCCATCGCGCTCAGCTTCCTTGTCCTTCGCCTTTTGCATCAGTTCTTTCTGCGTATCGCCATAGCCCTTCGCGTTCTTCCTGTTGCCGGCAGCCGCGGCGCCGCCCGCCTGACCGGCGATGGTGTAGAGATGCTTCTTGATGCTGTCGGCCTGGAATTCGTTCCACGAATCGGTGGCTTCGTCCTGTGCCAGCACCGCCTCGCTGGTGGTGCTCAGCGCCCGCCCGCCTTCCACCGTTTCGAGGCTTCCCGCCACCGCCGCCAGCACGGCGAGAACCGCGACCGATATCGCGATGCGCGATATGAACGGATCGTTTGCATGCGCGGCATGCTCCGCATGTTCGGTATGTTCATGCGCATCCAGCGCGGGATCGTGCCCCATGAAACCCCTCCCCGATTCGATGTCCGAACTTTAGACCGGCTTACCCAATCTCGTCATGGCCGCCCCTGTGGCGGCCATCCATTTTCCAGAGACGGCGGGAAACCACCTCGGATAGCTCCGCGTTCCAACTTCTACCGCTTCTGGAAAATGGGTCCCCGGCACAAGGCCGGGGATGACGAACGATTTAAGGAGTTGAGAAACTCAGGCCGCGTTCAGCTTGATCGCCGAGACTTCGCGGTTCACGTCCGCGTTGTAGTCGTTGAGCAGGGTTTCGGTGATCTGGCCGGGCTTGAACTTCCACTTTCCGATTTCCGACACCGGCGTCACTTCCGCCGCTGTGCCGGTGAGGAAGCATTCGCTGAAGCCGTCCAGCTCTTCCGGCTTGATGTGCTTTTCGATCACCGGAATCTGCCGCGCCTTCGCCAGCGCCATCACCGACTGGCGTGTGATGCCGTTGAGGAAGCAATCGGGCGTCGGCGTGAGAAGCTTGCCGTCCTGAACGAAGAAGATGTTGGCGCCGGTGGCTTCAGCCACATAGCCGCGATAGTCGAACATCATCGCGTCATGATAGCCGGCGGCTTCGGCGGCGTGCTTGGAGATGGTGCAGATCATGTAGAGGCCTGCGGCCTTGGCGGCGGTGGGCGCAGTGTCGGGCGCGGGGCGCTTCCAGTCGGAAACGCTCATGCGGATGCCCTTCATCTTCTCCGCCGGATTGAAATAGCTGCCCCATTGCCAGGCCGCGATGGCGACATGGATGTGGTTCTTGTCGCCGGCGACGCTCATCTGCTCGCTGCCGCGCCACACCACGGGGCGCACATAAGCATCCTTGAAGCCCTGCACTTCGCAGGCCTTGGTCGAGGCATCATTGATCTCGTTTTGCGAGAACGGAATCTTCATGTCGAGGATTTCCGCGGATTTGAACAGGCGCGCGGTGTGCTCCTCCAGCTTGTAGATGCGGCCCGAATACATGCGCTCGCCCTCGAACACGCTCGACGCGTAGTGCAGGCCGTGTGTGAGGACGTGAATCTTCGCATCGCCCCACGGCACGAATTTGCCATCGAACCAGAGCGAGCCTTCGCGTTTGTCGAAGGGAACGACGTCCGTGATCATGAGAACCTCTTACCTGTTTACGCTACGAATCTCGTCACTCCGGCTACGCCGGACGGGGCCTTGCAGGAGGCGGCGCTCCGGCCTAATTAAGTCAGTATGCCTGACCTAAAAACCGAGCAGCGGCCCTCGGGTTCCCCTCTATACCTTCGGGACGAGGATTTGAAGCAGGGCGTGGACCTGTTGTTCTTCGCGTTCAGCGACGTATTCGCGCAAGGCGAAAGCCATCTGCGCGCCGCCAATCTGGGCCGCGCGCACCGGCGTATCCTCTACTTTGTTTCGCGCAATCCGGGGCTTTCGGTGGCCGAGCTGCTGTCAATCCTAAAGATCAAGAAGCAGAGTTTGAACCGCGCGCTGAACGAATTGCTCGAAGCCGGTTATGTGGAACGCAAACCCGGTATGCAGGATCGTCGCACTCGGCAACTTAAGTTGACCGCCAAGGGCGTTGCCTTGGAAACCGCGATCTGGGACGCACAGCGCCCGCGTCTGGTGCGCGCGTTCCGCGACGCGGGGCCGGATGCGGTGGAAGGATTTCGCCGCGTGCTCTCCGGTTTGGCCGGTGCGGAGCGGCTGCGCAAAGTTGGAGGCGCACGTTGAACTCGGCACTCGCCAGCATGGAGCAGCCGCACCTGCTGGTCGTGGATGACGACGAGCGCATTCGCCAGCTTCTGCAGCGCTATCTCACCACCAACGGCTTCCGTGTCAGCGCCGCCGCCAACGCCGCCGAAGCGCGCGCGCTGATGAAGAGCATGGCGTTCGATCTTCTGATCGTGGATGTGATGATGCCGGGCGAGACGGGGCTGGAGTTCACCAAATCCATCCGCGCACATGACCAGACGCCGGTTCTGATGCTGACCGCGATGGGCGAGGCCGAACATCGCATCGCGGGCCTCGAGACCGGCGCGGACGATTACTTGCCCAAGCCCTTCGAGCCGCGCGAGCTGCTGCTGCGTTGCGGCGCGCTGCTGCGCCGAACGGTGCCGGTGCAACGCTCCGCGCATGCCCAGGTGAAGATGGGCGAAGCTGTGTTCGATCCGGAGCGCGGCGAACTGCGCAAGAATGGCAAGCCCGTGAAGCTGACCAGCGCGGAGAACGCATTGCTGAAATTGTTCGCCGCGAATGCGGGGCGCTCCTTCTCGCGCTCCGAATTGTGCGCGCGGCTCGGCGTGGCGCTGGAACGCTCCATCGACGTGCAGGTGACCCGCCTGCGCCGCAAGATCGAGGACGATCCCAAGCTGCCGCTCTATATCCAGACCGTGCGCGGCGTCGGCTATGTCCTCGTGCCAGATCGCGTGAGCTGATGCAGCGGCCGCGCCCCTTCCGCCTTCTGAAGCACTGGATGCCGCGCGGATTGTTCGGCCGCTCCCTGCTCATCATCGTGACCCCGGTGGTGCTGCTGCAATGCTTTGTGAGTTACGCTTTCTTCGTCCGCCATTACGACATCATGACGGCGCGCATGGCGCGCGGCGTGGCCGCCGATGTCGCCTTTCTCGTCAATCTGGACGAGAGCCATCCGGCCGGGGCTGAACGCACGCAGCTACTGGACATGGCGGCGCGCAATCTCGGCTATCAGATCGCGCTGATGCCGAACGAAAGCCTCAGCAAGCCTTATCGCCATGCCGCGCCCTATGTGAACGGGCCGCTCAACACGACGTTCCGCTCAACGCTTGGCGAGACGCGCCCCTTCGCCACCTTCGTGAAAGGCGACCGCGCCGCGATCCGCGTGGAGGTGAAGGACGGCGTGCTGGAGGTTGACGTGCCGATCCGGCGGCTGGAAGTCTCCAACGCGGACGTGTTCGTGCTGTGGATGGTGATTTCATCGCTGGTGCTGCTGGCAGTTGCGATCCTGTTCCTGCGCGGACAGGTGCGGCCGATCGAGAGGCTGGCGAAAGCCGCGGACAGCTTCGGCAAGGGCCGCCCTATCGCGGACTTCAAGCCACATGGCGCGACGGAAGTGCGCCGCGCGGCGCAGGCCTTCATCACCATGCGCGAGCGCATCGAGCGTTATGTGCAGCAGCGCACGGAGATGCTGGCGGGCGTGAGCCATGACCTGAAGACGCCGCTGACGCGCATGAAACTGGAATTGGCGATGATGCCGGAGGCCGACGCGAAAGCGATGAAGGCCGACATCGCCGAGATGGAGCATATGCTCGACGAATATCTGGATTTCGCACGCGGTGAGACGGGCGAGGACGCGCAGCCTTCGGACCTTTCCGACATCGTGCACGATGCGGCGCTTCTGGCGGCGAAGGCACGCGGCGCGGAGGCGGAGCGACTACATGTGGAAACGGCGTCCGGCATCGTGCTGACGATCCGGCGGCAGGCGATCAAGCGCTGCATCACCAATCTGATCGACAACGGGCTGAAGCACGGCAAGCATGTCGATGTAACCTTGGCGCGGATCGGGCGCACGGTGCAGATCACCGTCGATGACGACGGCCCCGGCATTCCGGAAAATCGCCGCGAAGAAGCTTTCCGTCCTTTTCACCGGCTCGATGAAGGCCGCAATCTGCAGAAGGGCGGCAGCGGCCTCGGCCTCGCCATCGCCCGCGACATCGCCCGCTCGCATGGCGGCGATCTGGTGCTGGACGAAAGCCCCAAACGCGGCCTGCGCGCGACGATCAGGCTGCCGGTTTAGCCCTGCGCTTTTTCAGGAAGTCTGCGCGGGACAGATCGGCATCGAGCCGGGCCATGGTGGCGGAGAGTTCGGAATCGTCTTCCAGCCATACGGGAATCGCGTGGGCGATAACCGCCGCCAGCACGAGCGCGCGGGCCTGCACGGCGGGGCCGGTGTCGGCCTGCGCCAGAGTCATCAGCCATTGCGCGGCGGCGGCGAATTCGCCGCGTTCGGAGATGAGCGTGATGGGATCGTATTTGAGGCCCTCGTACAGCGAGTGGATCGCAGGCTTGCGTTTGGCGTTCACCTCGAACCAGGCGAGCGCGACATCGAACAGGCGTTCGCGCGCGGTGTCGGATTCCGGCTTGTAGTGTTTGGCGGTTTCGGCGCCGATCTTCTCGAGGATCAGGCCCAGCAGCGCGGACTTGCCACCGCGCAGACCCTGCAACTGCGCCAGCGGAATCTTCGCGGTTTTCGCCACATCGGCGAGCGCAAGATCGCGCCAACTCTTTTTCGCCAGAAGCTTCAGCCCGGCGTCGGCGAGTTTGTCGTCACGGGTTACAGCCATGCGTTGAGCATCGCAAGGAGCGAACGTCCGTTCAACTCACTTTCCAATCAGAGTCCACACATATCCGGTGGGATCAGCGATGCGGCAGCGGCGGCCCTCGTCCACCGTCATGGTCTCGATGGGCACGAGCAGCTTGGCGCCGCCTTTCAGCGCGCGGTCCAAAGCCCCTTCGAGGTTTTCCACGCGCAGCCAGATGGTGATCGACGTGCCGCCCAGCGCCGCCGGATTCTTGACGCCGATCTTCTCCATCGTCCCATAGCCATCGGCGAGATAGAGCGTCTGCCCGCCGATGCGGAACTCGGAATGGCCGATCTTGCCGTTCTCAGGATCGATCCAGCGCGTGATCTCTTCCGCGCCGAGCGCCGTAACATAAAAGTCGAGCGCCTCCGCCGCGTTGTTCGCGATCAGGTAGATGGAAACGTCAGGTCTTGTTTCGGGCATAGCTCACCTCTTCCGCATATTTGTATCGCGACGCGCGGCAGGGCGATTGTAAAAATTTCCCGTTATTCCGGCAGTGGCAGATGCTGCTGGTATGGTCCCCGCCGCGCGAGATATTGTGTCGGCGTGAAGCCGCAAAATTCACGGAAATCGCGGATCAGATGGGGCTGATCGTAATAGCCGTGCGCGGCGGCAAGCGGCGCCCAGTCCACCGTCGGCATCTGCCATACTTTCTCCAGCAGTTTCTGGAAGCGCACTACGCGCAAATAGAGCTTCGGCGTGAATCCCACTTCCTGCGTGAAGTGGCGGATAAATTTCTTCTGGCTGAGATCGGCGTCGTCCGCCGTTTTCTTTACGCGCGAAGACAGCGGCGCGCGGTCGAAATGCGAGAGTGCCATGGACACAGCGGGACTGTGCTCCAAGGGACGCGGCGCATGCTGCAACAGCGCACCCAGCAGCACGTTGAACTTCGCGGCGATGCCTTTCGTTTCGACCAGTTGCGCGTGCAGGCTCCGGGCGCGGTTGTTGCCCCAGAAATCCTCCAGCGAGATATGACTGTTGTAAAAGTCCACGCCCGTTGGTCCGAAAAACGGCCATGCGCCTCCGGGCTGAAAGCGCACGCCCATCATCCGGGGCTGCAGCGCGTCGATGGCAAAATTCTCCGCATGCGTGCCGCACAGCGCGATGCCGCGCAGCGTATTCTTCGCGGCGAAGTCTTCGCCGCCGTACCATCGAAGCTCGTCCTCGCGCAGATTGATGAGGATGCCCATGCTCGCGGACGCCATGATGGTGTCCTTCGCATAACCGGGCGGATCGTCCGTTTCCCAATACCAAAGGCATTGGATGAAACGATCCAGCGGCGCGGGCGGCGTCCAAGTTTCGTAGATCACGCACCAAGGATGCGCGCCCACGCGCACCGGTTCAAGTCGCGAGTTGGCGAGCCCGCTTCCGGGCGGCGGAAACCGCGCGTTTGATTAATGGTTGCAGGCCGTTCTTGGCCATCAACACTTTCAGTGCCGCTTCGGTGGTACCGTGTGGGCTTGTGACGTTTCGGCGAAGGGCTTCGGCGGGGGCGTCTTCGGCTTTGAGCAGCGCACCGGCGCCGATGATCGTCTTGCGCGCCAGGCGATGGGCTACGCTGGGCGGTAGGCCTTCCTCGCGCGCGGCCTGTTCCAGGCATTCGACCAGAAGGAAGACGTAAGCCGGGCCGGAGCCGGATACCGCTGTCACTGTGTCGATATCGGTCTCGCGTTTCACCCAGACGGTCTCGCCCAAAGCGGCGAGCAGCGATTCTGCCAGCTTGCGATCCGCGCGCGTGACGCTGGGCGGCGCGTAGAGCGCGGAGATGCCCTCGCCGATGGAGCCAGGTGTGTTGGGCATGGTGCGAATGATGCGTGCGGATTTCCCCCACGCCTTCGCCATCAATCGAATCGAACTCCCCGCGGCGATAGAAATCATCGGTGCGCCGGAGGCGGCGATGGCTTTCAGGTGCGGCGCTTCGGTTTTCAGAATCTGCGGCTTCAGCGCGATCACACAGGCGCGCAGCTTCTTCGGTGCATCGTCGATGCTTTTGAGAAGAGTCACGTCGCCATTCCTGGCGAGGCGCTTCAACTCCAGCGAGGGATTTGTCTCGACAACGAGAACCGGACCAAGTCCGCGCGCGAGCCAGCCCTTGAGCAACGCGCCCCCCATGCGACCGACACCGATGAGAAGAAGCGGAGCGGCCATCAAGCCTGCCCCTGGCACTCCAGGATCGCAGCGGCGACGGCTTCTTCGGCGGTCTTGCCACCCCAGAGCACGAATTGAAACGCCGGGTAGTAATACTCACACGCTTCAACCGCCAGATTCAGCATCGCTTCGCATTGCTGCGCGCTGGCCATCGCTTCGGGGAAGATCATCGCATGGCGGAAGACGAGCGTGCCGTCTTCCGGCCAAAGGTCGAAATGGCCGATCCACAGCTTGGCGTTCACGAACATCAGAAGATTGGCGACTTCGGCGCGGCGCTTGTCCTCCACCCGCATATCGAAGGCCGACGAAAGATGAAGCGACTGCAATTCGTCGCGCCAGGAGAAGCTGAAATGGTGGTCGCACCATTTGCCCGCGACCGAGAGGTTCAGCTCGTCGCGGCCCTGCCGCTCGAACGGCCAGCCATTGTCTTCGACGGTCCGCTCCAGCATGTCGAGCGGGTGGGGGGCTGAGAACGTCTCGTCCTGATGGGCAAGGGACATTCCGGACTCCTGAAAAACGCGGCCGACGAGAAAACGAAGCAGTTGCGATCAAACTGGCACAAGATTTTGCGATTGCACAAGAGTCTACCCGCCACTGCCTGTGGACGCAGAGTCCGTTCACAGCTTTCGCGGATTCGATTTGGAGTCCTGTGGACGAGTCAGCCGTGACTCAAAATCGAGTCAGGAGTCTGATTTGACTCGTGTTTTCGACTCCAGCTCGGCAATGCGCGCTTCGAGCTTCGCATTTTCTTCACGTGCCTTCGCCGCCATCGCTTTGACCGCTTCGAATTCCTCGCGCGGCACGAAGTCCATGTCGGCGACGAGGCGTTCGAGCCGCTGCTTCATGAAGGTATCGACCTCGGCGCGAACGCTCTGGGCGGCGCCGGCGGCGTCGGTGAAGATCCTGGCAAGGCCATCGAGGATGGGGTTTTCGCTTTGCATACCCCTTTATATCGCGAACCGGGGTGCGGGCGAATAGGTCTCCCGCTGGTTTTCCCACTCGCTATTCGCTATTCGCTATTCGCTATGGCGCTTCAATTTCCCGACATGGACCCGGTCCTCGTTCACCTGGGGCCGCTTTCGATCCGCTGGTACGCGCTGGCCTATATCAGCGGGCTGCTGCTCGGCTGGTGGCTGGTGCTGCGGATGATCCACCAGAAGAGCCTGTGGAAGAATCCGCCGTTCAACGGCAAGCCGCCCGCGACGGACGACGATGTCGGCGATCTCGTCGTATGGGCCACCCTTGGCGTGATCCTGGGCGGTCGCATCGGCTGGGTGATCCTCTATGGCTTTTTTCTGTGCGGCGTGACGCCCGATGCCGGCGGCGGCTACTGCCGCGGGCTGCCGATGGATTTCTTCGTGCATCCCATCCGCATCATCGCGGTGTGGGAAGGTGGCATGTCGTTCCACGGCGCGGCCATCGGCGTGGTGCTCGCACTCTGGCTGTTCTGCCGCAAACGCAAGCTCTCTTTCTTCTCCATCGGCGATCTGGTGTGCGCGGTGCAGCCGATCGGACAGGGGCTCGGACGTCTCGCCAATTTCGTGAATGGCGAACTATGGGGCCGCCCGACCGATGAGCCTTGGGGCATGGTGTTCTGCTCGCCCCATATCATGCAGGCCAATCACGGCATCTGCCCAGCAGGGCTTCAGCCGCGCCATCCGAGCCAACTCTATGAGTTTGCGCTGGAAGGCGTTCTTCTCTTTGTCGTACTGCAGGTCGGCATCCGCGTGTTCCGCTGGCAGGAGAAGCCGGGCCTCACGAGCGGCGTCTTTCTCATCGGTTACGGGCTGCTACGATTCGTGGTGGAGTATTTCCGCGAGCCGGATGCGCCCTTCCTGCCCGGCATTAGCATGGGCCAATTCCTCTCCGGCCTCTTCATTGCCGGGGGCGCCTTTGTGATCTGGCTCGCCTATCGCCATGCGCCGAAGCGGGCGGTTGCATGAATACGCTCGGCCAGCGCATCGCGCGGCTGATCGAGGCGCAGGGGCCAATCTCCATCGCGCAGTTTATGACCATTGCGCTGCACGATCCGCAGAACGGTTACTACGCGACGCGCGATCCGTTCGGCGCGCAGGGCGACTTCATCACCGCGCCTGAAGTGAGCCAGATGTTCGGCGAGATGCTCGGCCTGTGGATCGCGCAATGCTGGCACGATCAGCACAAACCCGAAGCGCGGCTGGTGGAACTGGGGCCGGGCCGCGGCACCTTGATGAGTGACGCGTTGCGGGTGATCAAGCAATTGATGCCGGAGTTTCTGGCAAAGGTTGAGGTCGTGCTGGTCGAAGCGAGCCCCACGCTCACCGCGATACAGAAAAGTGGGCTGGAAAAATCCGGCGCGAATATCAGCTGGTCCACGCAGTTCGACGACGCGCTTGCCGACAAGCCGCTTTTTCTTCTTGCCAACGAATTCTTCGACGCGTTGCCGATCCGGCAATTCGTGAAGACCGAGCGTGGCTGGTGCGAGCGCATGGTGGTGGCGAACGGCGATGCGCTGGATTTCGCGCCGGCGCCGGACGCGACATCGTCGGCCATCATCCCGGCCAATCGCGACGGCGCGCCGATGGGCGCCTTCTACGAAGTATCGTCCGCTGCAACCGCGCTCACCCAGCAGATCGCTCAACCGATCGCGCGCAAAGGCGGCGCGGCGCTGATCGTGGACTATGGCTATGGCGCGGAGGCCGGGTTCGGCGAAACGCTGCAGGCTGTGGCCGCGCAGAAATATGCGAACGTGCTGGAAGCGCCGGGCGATGCGGATTTATCGGCGCATGTCGACTTCACCGCGCTGGCGCAAACGGCGCGCGAGGCGGGCGCGAAGCCTTACGGCCCCGTCGAGCAAGGCGATTTGCTGGAAGCCATCGGCATCGTCCAACGCGCTGCCACCTTGGCGCGTGGACATCTAGGCGCCAGCCCGGAGATCGACAGCCAACTCGAACGCTTGATCCTGCCCGACCAGATGGGAACATTGTTCAAGGCGCTGGCGATCCTGCCCGCTGGCGCACCAACGCCGCCGGGATTCTGACTACCGGCTTCCCATGCGCCGCGCGATGTATTCCGCGTGGCTGGGCAGCGCCTCGGCGACCTTTCGAATCTCGGCGCGCATGGCCGCAAATCGCTGGCGCACCTCGTCGATATCCTCCACGTCGACGATCGGATCATAGGAGCGCGGGATGATGTTCTGCCCGATCATGACCGCGATCCATTCGGAGAACTTGAACACGTCGTAAATGGTGTGCGGCGGCACCCGCCCGTGGCTGCGGAACAGATCGATCCGGCGCTGGAGGGTTTCGGGAACCTCCATCGTTCGCACATAGTCCCAGAATGGCGAGTCGTTTCGCTCCGTCGCCTTGTAATGCAGGATGACGAAGTCGCGGATGTTCTCGAAATCCTGGGTGAGATTGCGATTGTACTGCTCCGCGTCAGGTCCATCGCCGGCGAGCGAAGGGAAATTGACCAGCAGCGTCAGGATGCTCGACTGAATGAGGTGGATGCTGGTCGATTCGAGCGGTTCAAGGAAGCCGCTGGCGAGGCCGACCGCGACGCAATTCTTGTTCCAGAACTTCTTGCGCCGCCCCGTAACAAAGCGGAGCTGCCACGGCTCGCCGGTCGCCTTGGTGTCGAGATTGGCGAGCAGCGAGGAAACCGCGTCCTCGTCGCTGATATATTTGCTCGAATAGACATAGCCGTTGCCGATGCGGTGCTGGAGCGGGATGCGCCACTGCCATCCGGCCTTCTGCGCCGTCGACCGTGTATAGGGCGTCAGCACATCGGCACTGGCGCTATGCACGGTGTAGGCGCGGTCGCAAGGCAGCCAGTGCGTCCAATCCTCATAACCGGTCTTGAGCGCCTGCTCGATCAGGAGTCCGCGAAAGCCCGTGCAGTCGATGAAGAAGTCCGCTTCGAGACGGCGGTCGCCATCGAGCAGAAGGGACTCGATGTAACCGTCACTGCCGCGCATTTGCACATCGAGAATTTTACCTTCTATCCGTTCGACACCGAGCCGCTCGGCATAGCGGCGCAGATATTGGGCATAAAGAACAGCGTCGAACTGATAGGCCGAGCCCCAGGTGGAGAAGATCGATTTGGGGTCGGGCGAGGTTTCAGCGCATTTGTCCAGCATCGAGGCGACGGCGCAGAGCGAATAATCGTCGAGCGACGCGGTATCGCCCAGCTGGTGCAGCTTCAGCCAATATTGGTGAAGATGGGCGAAATTCGGCGTCGTGCCGTAACTGCCAAAAGGGTGATAGTAGGTGTGTCCCAGCCTCAGCCAGTCGCGAAACTGAATGGAGAGCTTGTAGGTCGCTTTCGTCTCGCGCAGGAACTCGCCTTCGTCGATCCCGAGGAATTCATTGAAGGCGCGGATCGGCGGGATGGTCGCTTCGCCGACACCAACGGTGCGGATGTCGGGCGACTCAACCAGCCGAATCTTGCAGTCCTTCGTCTTGATGAGCCAACGCGACAGGGCGGCGGCGGCCATCCACCCGGCGGTGCCGCCGCCGGCAATGACGATGCTGCGTGGAAGGATGCCCATCGTGCTTACAGCCCCCGATATGTTAGGCGCGCCCTGTCGCGCAGCCTGAGAAATGCGCTATCCATTCATGCATGCTCGCCCTTCAAGCCGCAAATCTCTCCATACTTCCTAGCGTTGCCCACGGCTTCTTCGGGCGCAAAGGCGGGGTTTCGACCGGCATTTATGAATCGCTAAATTGCGGACCCGGTTCGGGCGACGATCTGGTGGCGGTGACGAAGAACCGGCAGCGCGTCGCCGATCATTTCGGCGCGGAGCTGGTGACCTTGCATCAGGTCCACAGCGCGCTGGCCGTGCCAGTCAGCCTCGCGTGGGGTGATGCGCGGCCGCAAGCCGACGGCGTGGTGACAAAGACTCGGGGAATCGCGCTCGGCATCCTCACCGCCGACTGCGCGCCGGTGCTCTTCGCGGATTCGCGGGCGGGCGTCGTCGGCGCGGCCCATGCCGGATGGAAAGGCGTGCTCGGCGGCATCGTGGAATCGACAATTGCGGCGATGGAAGAACTGGGCGCGAACCGCGCGAACATCGCCGCCGCTATCGGTCCCTGCATCGCGCAGGCGAATTACGAGGTGGGCGTAGAATTCCGCGAACGCTTCGCAGAGGCTGATTCTGCCAATGCCCGATTCTTCATCGCATCAGACCGGGCCGATCACTTTCGCTTCGATCTGGAAGGATACGTTGTCCACAAGCTGAAAGGGGCGGGAATCGAACAACCAGCCGCACTCGCCGCCGACACTTATAGGCGGGAGGCCGATTTCTACAGCTTCCGGCGCGCGACCCATCGAAACGAAGGCGATTATGGCCGCCAAATCTCGGTTATCGCGCTGACGAAATAGCGCGTTTACGTCGCGTGCCCCCCTTGCTAGAACCCGGTCATCAAACCATCACATCGGGGTAGCGCGTTGAGCGAAGAACCACGGCACATGAAAGTTCTGGCCGGCAATTCCAACCGCGCCCTGGCCGACGCCGTCGCGCAGCACCTCAAGCTCCCAATGACCAAGGCAGTGGTGCGCCGCTTCGCCGACATGGAAGTGTTCGTCGAGGTGCAGGAAAACGTGCGCGGCGAGGACATGTTCGTCATCCAGTCGACGAGCTTTCCGGCCAACGACAATCTGATGGAATTGCTCATCGTGATCGATGCGCTGCGCCGGGCCTCCGCGCGCCGCATCACCGCGGTCATCCCCTATTTCGGCTATGCGCGGCAGGACCGCAAAGTCGGCCCGCGCACGCCCATCTCCGCCAAGCTGGTGGCGAACCTCATCACCGAAGCCGGCGCCAACCGCGTGCTGACGGTCGATCTGCATGCCGGGCAGATCCAGGGCTTCTTCGACATCCCGACGGACAATCTCTTCGCCATGCCGGTGATCGTGAAGGACATCGAGGATTATCTGGGCACCGGCGATCATCTGATGGTCGTCTCGCCGGATGTGGGCGGCGTGGTGCGCGCGCGTGCGCTGGCCAAGCGGCTGGGCTGCGATCTGGCCATCGTGGACAAGCGCCGCGAACGCGCCGGCGAATCCGAAGTGATGAACATCATCGGCGACGTGCAGGGCCGCTCCTGCATCCTGATCGACGACATCGTGGATTCCGGCGGCACCATCTGCAACGCGGCGGACGCACTACTCAAGGATGGCGCAAAGGACGTTTGCGCCTATGCCACCCACGGCGTCTTGTCGGGCGGCGCGGTGGCGCGCATCCAGGGCTCCAAGCTGAAGAGCATGGTGGTCACCGACTCCATCCAGGCGACGGACGAAGTGGCCAAGTGCAAGAACATCCGCCGCATCTCCATCGCACCGCTGATCGGCGAAGCCATCAAACGCATCAGCGCCGAAGAGAGCGTGTCGAGCCTGTTCGACTAGGGCCGGAAAAAATTTCTACAATCCCGAGCGGCCGTGACTGATACATTCGCGGCCGTTCGTGCTTTTGGGGAACCCATGCCCACACCCGCTGACGTCCGGAAAATTGCACTGGCGCTGGATGGTGTCGTTGAAGTCGATCATTGGGGCAGACCGTCGTGGCGCACGACCAAGCGCATCTTTGCGGTGATGCGGCCGGATGGGCTTTATCTGAACCTGCCGGAGGAGCGGAGGGAGTTTCTGTTCGAGGCCGATCCCAAGACCTTCGTCAAATATATGTGGGGCAAGAGGGCGAATGTGATCGTGCAGGTCGAGCGTGTGTCGAAGAAAGAGTTGGAAGCGCTCATCCGCGAGGCGTGGATGCATAATCTTCCCGCGGAAAAGCCGCGAAAGATTGCAAAGTCAGCGAAGAAAGCCGCGCCTGCCAAACGCGCAAAGCGCAAATGACAAAGGCGGAACAGATTCGCAAGCTGGCGATGGCGCTTCCCGGCGTGGAGGAGAAGTCGCATTTCGGAACGCCGTCGTTTCGTTTCGAGGGCCGCATGTTCGCCGAGATCAGCGAGAAGAAGGCCGAAGCGATCCTCAAGCTTTCCAAGCTGCATCAGGAAGTTCTGTTCGACAGCCGCCCCGATGCGTTTAAGCCCGCGATCTGGGGCGCGATCCGCTGGACGCGCCTTTTCCTCGATCACATCGACGCGCGCGAATTGCCGGAGCTTGTGCGCGAGGCCTATGACGAGGTCGCCAAGCCGAAAAAGAAGAAGGCGCCGGCGAAGAAGAAAGCTAGTGCGCGGCGATAAAGGCCAGCATGTCCTGATAGAGCGTGGTGCGTTTGCGGAAACCGGGCGCGAGCGAGAGCAGAATGCCGATATGGCCCGTGCGATGATAATATCGCACCACGACCTCGCTGCCGAACGATTGGAGTTTCTGCGCCAGCCGCTTGGAATTGCCGGCGCCAACCGTCGTGTCGTCGCGCCCGTGCGCGAGAAGCATCGGGGCACGCTTGCCGTCCACGAAATGGATGGGCTGCGTCTCCGGGAGATTATCGCCGCCGAAGAGTTCGATCAGCACCGGATCCTTCAGCGGCAGGAAATCGTAAGGCCCCGCAATGCCGATGATGCCGCGCGGCGATAAGAGATCGGCGCCAACCGCGCGCAGATAATCGCTATTCGCGGCCAGCATGGTCACGATATGTGCGCCGGCCGAGTGGCCGCAGAGGAAGATGCGATGCGGATTGCCACCCCATGCGCGCGCGTGATCGCGCACAAATCGGAAGGCATGCGCGCCATCTTCGATGAAGAGCGGGAATCCGTCCGGCGGAAACAGCCGGTAGTTGGCCACCACCGTGATGATGCCCTTGCTCGCGAAGGCCTGCCCCAGCGCGCGATAGTGGCTCTTGTCGCCGAACTGCCAGCTTCCGCCGTGGAAGAAGAGAAGGATCGGCGCAGGCTCCGTCAGTTCATCCGGCGTGTAGATGTCGAGCTTTTGGCGTTCGCCCGGGCCATAGGCGAGATCCTTGCGCGCTTTATAACCGCTTCGCGGGACAAGCGCGGTGGCAACCGTGACCATGCCGCTATAGACAAGCGTCCTGAAGAATGCCGCCAGATTTCCAGACGCCATGCGTGCTTCCCGGTTCGGGCGACCGTTCTAGCAGACGGACAGTTTTCTTCGATCAGCTTTTTGCACGCAGGCTGAGACGCCAGCGGCGCACGACTTCTTCCAGAGACTCGGCATTGAATTCGGCGCTGCTCCAGCCCTTCGAGAAGCCCTCGTGGCGGATCGTCGGCAGGCGCGCGGCCTGCACATTTTTGAACTTCATGCGCATCGGCATGGCCACGCCCTGCCCCAGCACGATGGCCTCGCGGTCGCCCAAAAGCGGCAGGAAGTCCAAAAGGTCGAGCGCGCCTTCATGGGTGTTCGCGCGCACCACGGACTGATCGCGCTCGGTCGAAAGGCGCATTGCGATCACGGTGGAGCATTGCGACAGGATGGTGGGATCCAGTTCCGATGGGCGCTGCGTGATGAGCGCCAGCGACACGCCGTATTTGCGGCCTTCCTTGGCAATGCGCGACAGCGCCTGGCGCGTCGGCATGAACTCTTCGCTGTGGCCGGTCGGCGCGTAGCGGTGCGCCTCTTCGCAGACGAGCAGCATCGGGACCGCGCCATCGCTCCACACCGCCAGGTCGAAGGCAAGGCGCGACAGAAGCGAGATCACGACGTCGAGGATCTCCGCGGGCACGGAGGCGAGATTGATGACGGTGACGGGCTTGCCGGAGGTCGGCACGCGAAAAATCTGCGACAGAACCGCGGTCATCGTATCTTCGATCATCACGCTGCCGAACATGAAGCTGTAGCGCGGATCGGCCACCAGCGCCTCCATGCGCGCCTTCAGGCGGCGATAGGGCGTCGTCGCCTGCGAACGCTCCAGCCTGCCGAGTTGATCGTCGATGAAGGCGACGACGTCGGAGAGGCGGAACGGCGTGGGCGTGTCGACGGTAAGGCCCGCCGCTTCGGTGGTGCGGCGCAGACGCGAGGACTGCGCTTCGGAATATTTGCGCTTGGAGACGAGCACGGCCTCGCCGAGGATTTCGATTTCGGCATCGCGCCAATGATCGGTGGAAACGAATGCTGCCGTCAGCTCCTGGAAATTCAGCAGCCAGAAAGGCAGGCGCAAATTGCTTTGGTCCACCAGCTCCGCCATCTGGCCGAAGGCGGCCGGATATTCGTTGTGCACGTCCAGCATCACGACGCGCGCGTGCTGGTGACCGGCAATGACACTCTGCAGGATGCAGGTGAGTGCGGAGGATTTGCCGCAGCCCGTGGTGCCGACGACGATAAAATGCTTGCCGAAAAGATCGTCGATCAGAAGACGCGCCGGAACGCGGCTGTCCTGGAATAGCGTGCCGATATCGATCGCCGCCGATGCGGGGTTGGCATAGACGAGCCGCAGATCCTCCCATTGCGTCAGGTGCACCGCGTCGCCAACGCTGGGAACGCTCGTAACACCGCGGCGGAAGACGCGGATTCCGGCCTCGTCCGCAATGATTTCGCCCGCCAGATTGAGCTCAACCAGCTCGATATCGGTGGTATGCGTTTCGCGATCTTCAGGCATGGGCGTTGTCACGGCGGAGACCAGACCCATCACCATGCTGCGCGGCGTTTCGATCTTCATCAATGCGCCGATCTCGATGCGGCCTTCGGTGCGCTCGCGCGCCTGCACGTCGATGATCGCGACGGCCTGCGAACCCGACACCGCGACAACGCGCGCGATGCGGGTTGAGGTTGCGAGTGCGATCTCGCTGTTCGCTTTGTCCCCGGTTGGCGGTGCGTAGGCGGGCTTCGCACTCATGATGCTTTCCTGAACAAGAAGGATTTGGGCTGGCTGCGATCGATCTTCTGTTCGGCAACCAGCGGCAGCGTGAATGCCACCATGGTCCCGATGTCCGGCGTGCTGGAGATGACCATGCGTCCGCCATGCAAATCGATCAGCGACTTGGCAATGGTGAGGCCAAGACCGGTGCCTTCGTGCCGGCGGCTGTACGTCGATTGCACCTGCACGAAAGGTTTCAGCGCTTGCGCGATCTGCTCTTGCGTCATCCCGATGCCGGTGTCGGCGACGGCTATGGTGAGATCGCGGCTGCTCTCGGTGGTGGCGACCAAAACGATACGCCCGCCTTCCGGCGTGAATTTGTTGGCATTAGAAAGAAGATTGACCAGCACCTTGCGGATGCGCGAGGTGTCGATCTGCGCCGACGGAAGGCCCGGCGCAACTTTCACTTCGAGAATTTGGTTCTTCTGCGCGATCCCCGGCCGCGCGATTTCCACCGCGGCGCCGACGACCTCGTTGAGGTCCGCCTGCACTCTGTCCAGTTTCAGCGCGCCGCTTTCGATGCGCGATACGTCCAGAACGTCCGATACGATGGCGAGCAGGTTGTGACCCGCGCGCGCGATATGGCCGGCATAATCGACGGATTGTTCTTGGGAGATCGCCACCTTGTCGGTCTGGGCCAGAAGCTCGGAGAAGCCAATAATGGCGTTGAGCGGTGTGCGCAGCTCATGCGTCATGGTGGCGAGGAAGGCGGATTTGGCGCGGCTGGCCAGCGCGGATTCGATAGCCGCGGCACGCAGCGCATTTTCCGCTTTGGTGCGGGAGATCAGACGGCCGAGATCGGCCGCGTAGCGCGACAGCAGCGAATTCTTCCGGCGATAGATAGACGGCGACTGCAACTGACAATTCCCTATGGTCCGTCGGGACTGTAGGGCGGCGGGCCTAAGCGCGCGTTAAGCATGGTGGCCAAACCGCCCTCCGGAGGGTTATTGCCTTGGACGGGTCCTTCCGCTAAAAGCCAGCCCTTTCCGGGCATATCAGGACTGCCGGGGCCAGAGAAATCTCTGGAAAATCAAGGATTTACGACTATGCGCCAGGTGCAGGATCTGAAAGCGGAAGCCCGTAAAGGCACTGGCAAGGGCCCGTCCTACCAGACCCGCAGCAAGGGCTTCGTCCCGGGCGTTCTCTACGGCGGCAACGGCCAGCCGGAGAGCGTGGCCGTCGAGCGCCACACGCTGGAGCGCCAGGTCGAAACCGGCAACTTCCTCACCACGCTCTACATGCTCGACATCGAGGGCAAGAAGCAGCGCGTCATTCCGCGCGCCGTGCAGGTCGACCCGATTTCCGACCGCCCTGTCCATGTCGATTTCATGCGCCTCGAAGAAGGCGCGAAGGTGAAGCTGGATATTCCGGTGCGCTTCAAGAATCACGCGGAATCGCCGGGCCTGAAAAAGGGCGGCGTGCTGAACATCATTCGCCATGAAGTGCTGATGCTCTGCCCGGCCGACAACATTCCGGATTCCATCGAAGCCGACCTGACCGGCCTCGACATCCACGGCACGGTGCATATCTCCAGCATCAAGCTGCCGGAAGGCGCCAAGCCGCTGATCCGTGAGCGCGACTTCACCATCGCTTCCATCGTGGCGCCGACCAGCGTCATCGAGGAGCAGCGCGCCGCTGCCGCTGCCGCGTCGGCCCCTGCGCCGAGCGCGGAAGAAGCCGCAGCCGCCGAAGCAGCCGCTGCCGCGACGCCCGCCGCCGGTGCTGCTCCCGCAGCCGCCGCCGCTGGTGCGAAGGCCGCGCCTGCTGCCGCCGGTGCGAAGGCTGCTCCGAAGAAATAATCCTGCGCGGCCGGAAACGGCCGCGCGTCAGGATCACCCACGATGGCCGACACGCCGCTACTCATCGCAGGCCTCGGCAATCCTGGCGCGGAATACGCCCGCAACCGACACAATGCCGGCTTCATGGCCGTGGACGTGATCCACGAGAGCTACGACTTCGGCCCGTGGCGCGCGCGCTTCCAGGGCATGATCAGCGAAGGTGTGCTGGGCAAGCGCAAGGTCTATCTGCTTAAACCCATGACCTACATGAATCTCAGCGGCGAGAGCATCGGCGCTGCCATGCGCTTCTTCAAACTGCCGATCGAGGCGCTGGTCGTTATGCATGACGAACTCGATTTGCCCGCTGCCAAGCTGAAGGTGAAAACCGGTGGCGGCGATGCGGGCAACAACGGCGCAAAGTCCATCACCGCCGCGCTCGGCCCCGATTATCGCCGCGTGCGCATCGGCATCGGCCATCCCGGCGAGAAGACGCGCGTGCACGGCCATGTGCTGGGCAATTTCACCAAGGCCGATGAGAAAGAGTGGCTGGTGCCGATGCTCACCGCCATCGCGGAAGCAGCCCCGCTGCTGGCGAAAGACAACGACATCGGTTTCATGAACAAGATCACGCTGGCGCTGAACCCGCCGCGTCCGAATGCGCCAAAGCCGCCCAAGCCGGCCGCGAAGAAAGAGAAGAGCGAAGAATAATGGGATTCAAATGTGGCATCGTCGGCCTGCCGAACGTCGGCAAATCGACTCTCTTCAATGCATTGACGCAGACCGCGGCGGCGCAGGCGGCGAATTATCCGTTCTGCACCATCGAGCCGAATGTCGGCGACGTGGCGGTGCCGGACCCGCGCATTGAGAAGCTCGCGGCCATCGCCAAATCCGCCGAGATCATTCCGACGCGCATCACTTTCGTGGACATCGCGGGCTTGGTGCGCGGCGCATCCAAGGGCGAAGGGCTGGGCAACCAGTTCCTCGCCAACATCCGCGAAGTGGACGCGGTGGTGCACGTGCTGCGCTGCTTCGAGGATGACGACATCACCCATGTCGAAGGCCGCATCGATCCTGTGGGCGACGCGGAGACCGTCGAAACCGAATTGATGATCGCCGACCTTGAGAGTCTCGAAAAGCGCGTTATCCCAATCGAGAAGAAAGCCAAGAGCGGCGAGAAGGAAGCCAAGGAAGCGCATGCGCTGATGACGAAAGCGCTGGTGCTGCTGCGCGACGGACAGCCCGCGCGCAAGGCAGACCTGACGCCAGAGGAGCGCGAGCCGTTCCGCCAACTGGGTCTGCTGACGCAGAAGCCGGTGCTTTACGTCTGCAATGTCGAGGAAGGTTCTGCTGCGAGCGGCAACAAATTCTCCAAGGCCGTGGAAGAGATGGCGAAGGCCCAAGGCGCCGGAAGCGTCGTGATCTCAGCGCGCATCGAAGAAGAAGTGGCGCAGCTTCCCTCCGGTGAGCGCGAGGAATTCCTTTCGAGTCTCAGCCTCGAAGAGCCGGGCCTGAACAAGCTGATCCGCGCGGGCTACAATCTGCTCGGCCTCATCACCTTCTTCACGGTGGGACCGAAGGAAGCGCGTGCCTGGACGGTAACAAAAGGTTCGCGTGCGCCGCAGGCAGCCGGCGTGATCCATACCGATTTCGAACACGGCTTCATCCGCGCCGAGACCATCGCTTATGACGACTACATCGCGGGCAATGGTGAAGCGGGCGCGCGCGACGCCGGCAAGTTCCGGCTGGAAGGCAAGGAATACGTCGTGCAGGATGGCGACGTGATGCACTTCCGGTTTAATGCCTGATGCAGCGCAAGAAACAGACAACGGCGCCGATCACCGTCGACGGCTATGAGCTGGCGTGGACGGTCTTGCGCGACACGCAATGGTCGTCGCGCGACGATTATCAGGGCATCACCATTTCGGTGCGGCAGGTCGGCCCGGAACGCCGCGAGCTTCTGCTCAAATATCCTTTTGTCGGTGTGAAGCCGAACGGCAACTGGCACATTCCCGAAAAGGTCAAGATCACGCCGCAGATCGTGGAGGCCGGTATTCGCGAGGCCATCGAGGCCGGTTGGAAGCCGAACTCGCGCGGCAAGGTGTTCAACTGGCTTGTCGAGAAAGTGGAATGAGCGAACCTCTGCACTTCGAGGATTTTACCGTGGGCCGCGTGTTCGATTGCGGCACTTATGCGGTGACAAAAGAAGAGATTTTCGAATTCGCGTGGGAGTTCGATCCGCAGCCGCATCATCTGGATGAAGAGGCGGCGAAGCATTCCATGCTGAAGGGCCTGTCGGCCTCCGGCTGGCATGTCTGCGCCATCGCCATGCGGATGCTGGCGGATGGGGTGATTTTGAAGGCGAAAGGGCTCGGCGGCGTGGGTTCGCGTGAGGCGCGCTGGATGAAGCCCGTGCGCCCCGGCGACACGCTGCGCATGGAAGCCGAAGTTGTCGAAACCAAACCATCTGGCAGCAAGCCGTTCGGCCTTGTGACCTTGGATTGCCGCCTCTACAACGCCACCGAACAGGTCGCGCTCGTTTCCATGACACCCATCATTGGCCGGCGCGCATGATGTGGTGGGAAGACATCGAGATCGGTACGCGCCGGGAGTTGGGCAGCTACACTTTCACCGAAGACGAGATCGTCCGCTTCGCAAGGAAATACGATCCGCAGATTTTTCATCTCGATCCGGAAGCGGCGAAGCAGACGATGTTCGGCGGCCTGATCGCCAGCGGCTGGCACACCGCGGCCATCTGGATGAAGCTCGCCATCGCCGACCGCGAACGCAGCAGAGCCGCGGGCAATCCCCTGCAGCGCGCGGGCGTGTCGCCCGGTTTCTCCGATTTGAAATGGCTCAAGCCTGTGCGGCCCGGCATGACGCTGACCTATTCCTCCGAAGTCAGCGGCAAGGTGGAACTGCGCTCGCGCCCCGACATGGGCATCGTCGAAAGCCGCAACGAAGCGCGCGATGCGAATGGCGAAGTCGTTTTCAGCTTCATCGGCAGAGGCTTCGTACAGCGTAAGCCGAAGTAGTCTCACGCGGAGTCGCGGAGACGCGGAGTTCTTACAAACTTCCTACAGTCGTCATGGCCGCCCTCGTGGCGGCCATCCATTTTCCAGAGGCCAAGGTCTGTGTTCATGGATGGCCGGGACAGGCCCGGCCATGACGAAATATTGATGTTGTGCTTGTCCTCCGCGACTCCGCGTCTCCGCGTGCAATATTTTGCGACGGAATGAAGGTTGCGCCACGTTATTCCCCCGCGCTCTAATGGGCTCAGACCATTGGAGGAAAGCCCATGTCCCTGCGCGGCAAGATGATCACGATGAAGATGAGCGATGGTGCCGAGATCGGCGTCTATCAGGTCGATCCGGTGGGCGCGCGGCGCGGCGGGCTGGTTCTGATTCAGGAGATTTTCGGCGTCACCGAGCACATCAAGGAGATGTGCGACCGCTTCGCGGCAGAGGGCTATGAGGTTCTCGGCCCTGCCCTCTATGACCGTGAAGCGCCGGGGCTGCAGGCGAGTTATTCGCCGGAAGACATTCAGAAAGCGATCAAGATTGCGCGCGGAGAACATCCCTTCGATCTTTCCATCGCCGACACGCAGACCTGCATCGATGCGCTGAAGGGCAAAGGTCCGGTCTTCATCACCGGCTATTGCTATGGCGGATCGGTGACATGGGCCGCGGCGTGCAAATGCGAAGGGCTGGCGGCAGCATCAGCCTATTACGGCGGCAACATCTATTCGATGATCGACTGGCTGCCGCGTTGCCCCACGATCCTGCATTTCGGCGAGCACGACCACGGCATCCCGATGGAGCAGGTCGAGAAGATCAAGGCCGCGCATCCCGAAGTGAAGGTCTATATCTATAAAGGCTGCGGCCACGGCTTCAACTCCGACCGCCGCACCGACTTCAACGAGGAAGCCCACAAGCTGGGCATGCAGCGGACGCTGGAGCTGTTCCGGGCGAATGGGGGATGATTAAACATCTCGCCGCTATTGTCGCGGCCAGCTCGCTGTTGGCTGCTTGTGATGCAGGTTGCGATATCAAAACGATCTCTGACGTTTCGTCACCAGACAAAACGATGAAGGCGATCCTGTTCGAGCGAGATTGCGGCGCGACTACCGACTTCACATCCCAAGTTTCAATCCTAAGTGCGACCCAGCGAGCTTCTGGAAGTAAAGGCAACACCTTTATTGCCGACACCAATCATGGCTCGACAAAGAACACCACGTGGGGCGGTCCGTTGGTTAAACTCGAATGGACTGGCCCGCGCAGGCTGAAAGTTCACTATGATTCACGCGCGCGGCTCTTCCTCAAAGAGAAAAACGTTGCAGGTGTGAACATCAGCTATCGACCTGACATCTAGCGCAGGCTGGCTTCGATATTGCCGCCATCCACCGTAATCACACCCGCCGTCGTTTTCTCGGCGTGGGCGAGATAGACGAAGGCTTCGGCGACTTCCGACGCGTAGACCTCACGGCCGAGCAGGTTGCCGGACATGTAGCCTTCTTCCGAGACCCCGCGGGCTTTCGCA
>DASXHQ010000061.1:0-7810 GCA_036488415.1 Rhizomicrobium sp. | reverse complement strand
CAACCGGAGACACCTATACCGTCGGGCATGCGATGGAAGAGTATATCGCATGGAAAAAACTCGTTGCTGCTAAGAGCTATATCCAAACGGTCGTTACATTGGTGAATTTCCATATTATTCCGCGCCTCGCCACGCTCCCTGCGGAGGAGTTCAATGGAGAGCATCTGCGCAAATTTGTGAAAGATGTTCTCGAAACTCCTCCGAAGCCCGGAAACGCGAGTCTTCGTCCACGGCGATCAATTGAAACGCTCGACGAAGAGGCGCTGCGTAAGCGCAAAGGAACCGTGAACACCCTGATCGGCATACTTCGAATCGCGATGAGGATGGCATGGGAGAACGGCAAGATTGAAAACAGTCGGGGATGGCAAACGCTTCGGCGGATTCCAAATGTATCGCGCGCGCGTTTAACCCATCTCAGCAGACCCGAATGCAAGAGGCTCCTAGCACATTGCAAACCTGATCTGGCGCGGCTGGTGCTTGGTGGCCTCTATACGGGTTGCCGGATCACCGAACTCTTACGTATGCAGGCCTGTGATGTCGGGCGGGATGGATATGGAATCTATGTGAAGCCATCGAAAACCTACAAGCCTCGTTTTGTGTTCCTGCCTGACGAAGGAATGGCCTTCTTTCTCATGCTAGCGAAGGGTAAATCACCAAGCGATCTCCTATTTCTTCGCGACAACGGAAAGGACTGGTATTTTTATCAGCGTCATGCCCTCAAGACGGCAGTGATAGCGACTGGTCTGCCTGCCAACATCAGCTTCCATAGCCTCCGCCACACTTACGCAAGTCAACTTGTGCAAGCGGGCGCTCCTCTCATCGTCGTTTCAGAGCAGCTGGGTCATGCCAACATAACATGTGTGAGTCAGACATACGGGCACCTTTCACCCCAAATTCGCGAAGCGGAGGTCAGGCAACGCTACACTTCTGTCGATCCTGGATTAGCGCGTATAGCCGTTAATCAGAAGAAGTCTCTGGATCGCTGGCGCAGGAGTCTGCATGGAGGAAGATGGGAGAGTTACGCTACGATTTCTGATGTGAGATCGAAGTTGCTGACGCGTTAATCGCC
Source organism: Rhizomicrobium sp. (assembly GCA_036488415.1). GTDB lineage: Bacteria > Pseudomonadota > Alphaproteobacteria > Micropepsales > Micropepsaceae > Rhizomicrobium. The sequence continues at coordinate 6,741 of DASXHQ010000061.1, read as the reverse complement.
CTCCGGAGGGGCGCGGGACATCCCTCTAGACCAAGACGCCGATCAACCGCGGGCATTTGCCGGAGGCGCAATCCTATCTTTTGTCGGCGTACGCCAAAAAGAAATGAAGAAGTAATCTTGTCGATCAGCCTTCAATATTCAGCATGTTTGCATTGCGTCCTACGTTTCGAATTTTCTTGACGGGTTCTACCGCCACCCGCTCTCCCACAGCGCCGCATAACACAGCCAGCCAAACACAAGGGCGGCCAACGGCAACGCTACAAAGATCCAGTGGCTGCGCATGCGCGCCAGTGACAGCACCGCGCGTGTCGACGAGTTCGCGAAGAGCAGCGCCACGACGGCGAGGGTGATCGCAATGGCAAGAGGCATGGATGATGTCCGTCCGCTGAAGTCTTCTTCTACTGGCCGTGGCGCGCGCGATAGTCGTCAATCATCTGCGGCGTCACATCGGACTCATAGCAGATGGGCGCGTAACCGCCCGGCCGGCTATAGGCGCTGCGCCGTCCGCAGGACCGGCCGGCACGATCCACATTGTAAGGACAGGGACAATTTCCGGGATAGCTTGCCAGCGACTCCCGGATAACCGCTTGCCGGATTTGCGCATCACTGGCCGTAGCGGCTGTTGTTGCGGCGATGAACAGAAACAGGACCGGTGCGAATCGCCCGACCGGTTTGCGGAACCGGGCTGCCAGCTTCATTGCCTGTCCCCAACCCCAGTTTTGCTCGGATGTTCTCGCTAGACTAACGATCTTGTCATCCAATGCCAGCATTCTGGCTGCTTTATTTGCCACTGGTGCACGGCGCCAGTTTTGGCAATGATCCGGACAAAGATCAAAAGATCATTTGCGGGGAGAAACAATTCCGATGAGCGCGATTTCAGACACGGGACGGCATGAGGATTTGATGCGGCTCTTGACCGACATCGTTGCGGCCTATGTGAGCAACAACTCGGTTGCGGCGAGCGATCTGCCGGCGATGATCAAGAGTATTCACGCGACTTTGGGAACGCTTTCGGGAGCGCCTTCCTCGGACTCGCTGACTTCGCAAAAGCCGGCGGTTCCAATAAAAAAGTCGATCACGAACGAGTTCATCATCTGCCTGGAAGACGGTAAGAAACTCAAGATGCTGAAGCGCTATTTGCGCTCCAACTACAACCAGACGCCGGAAGAATATCGGGCGAAATGGGGCTTGCCGGCTGACTATCCGATGGTGGCGCCGAACTATGCGGCGCAGCGCTCGGAGTTTGCCAAAAAGATCGGGCTTGGCAAAAATCCACCAGGCCGCAAGGGCCGCCGCCGGGGCTAAGATTTGCCGCCGCTTGGAGCGATCGTTGTCCGCCCTACCGCTGGTTGCTGCATAAGCTGATCGACCAACATCGTCTCCAGACAATCCGCATACACGGACCGCAGGCCTTCCTGTGCGTGTGCCATGGCCCGCGAAAGCCTCAATCTGGTGTCGGCAATCTTGCGCGCCGCGCGCCAGTCCTTGCCGCATTTGAGGCTTCGCTCGATGCTTTCGAGTTCCTGATCCGCGGCCAGAAGCGCCGCCACGATATGAATGTTCATGGCGTTTGCTCCGGTGCTGCAAGATGCGAGGCCATTGCTCGCGATTTCACCGGCGCAAAGGTGCAGCCGCTTTTGCGGTTTGAATTGTTCACGGCCGAACGCACGCGCGTGCAGGACATCGGCTAAACCTCCCCTTGCTCGGTCGCATCGATCCAGCTTTGCGTTGGACAGCTTCGAATCCCGGCCTTGGCCGAATCCGGGAGCGCTTGCCCAAGGCGGACAAAACCTGACGGTCGCGCGATCGCATCCTCCAAGAGGATGAGGCTGCGCGCATGGCGCCTCGCATCGCGCGCGGTCGCCATGATGGTATCGCGCCCAAAGAATCCGGCGAGCACCAAAATCCCCGATGCGGCCTCGGCAAAATAAGGATTGTCGAAGCAGGACGGTCCGCGGCGCACGAAGAGCCGGTCGTCACGCGTGGGCTGCATGCCGCTCATCCAGCTGCGGGCGGGTGCGCTCCGCGCTTCGTGAAGAAAGCACACGGGCAGGCCGACCGAACGCGCGTGACGCAGCGCCGACCGGCAATGTGCGATTGCCGGTTGCGCATCGTCATCTTGCGGCGCGCTATTGCGCACATCCACCAGGACCAGCGTGTGTAGCGGCCGCGGCTGCGCAAATTCCTTCCCGGCATATTGAAAGCTCATGCCGGCGTGTCTTGCTGCAGCGGCCGGCGTTCGGCGGAGTGTTCAAGGATACCGGGCAGATGCCATCGCCCTTCGGGCCGGATGAGCACATAAGGATCGGCGCCGATGGCAACGGCGCCATCTTTGCGCTCCAGCTCGAGAACGACTTCGGTGTATTCGACGCCGGAGAACCACAGTGTGTTGCTGCCCGGGAAGGTCGTGAACCCAAAATGCCGGTAGAAGCGCAGCAGATCGGTGCGCGGCTGGCCATAAAGGCGGCGATAGCCCTTGGCGCGGCAGAGCGCGATGGCGGCGCGGATCATCCGGTGCACGAGACGGCTGTTGCGAAACTCGGCGCGGATGGCGACGCGCTCGACCTTGGCGAAATCGGCGAAGCAGCGGATGCGCATGCAGCCTGCCGGTTCTTTGCCGACATAACCCAGAAGATGGGTCGCGCAAAAATCATTGCCGTCGAACTCTTCCTCGTAAGGACAACTCTGTTCGGCGATGTAGACCGCGCTTCTGACCGCAAACACGCGCATGAGATCGTCGATGCTGCGCACCACGCTGACGCCGATGCGCTCTGATGCGGCGGACGCGCGATAGGAATCGTAGAGCGGCTGACCCGCCGCGCCCGAGCGGTCGAGCCAGAACATCTTGGGATGGAATTGACCGTTGATGGTGGCGCCACGGCGCAAACCAATGGCCTCGAAGAACCGCGCGCCTTCTTCAGTGGCCGCATTGGTGTACATGTCGACATCTTTGTAGAGCGGCGTCGCGAGCTTCTGCATCACCAAAGGCAGCGCGGCCGCCGCGCCGCCGGGCGCACACACCGCCCAGGCATAGATGCCGGCCGGGCGCTCGTTCTGCGCTGACAACAGTGCCACATCCGGATTGGCGCCGTTGAACGAGCCTTCGCCCAAGCGCTTCAGGCCTTCGGCATTCAGCATCAGAAACGCATAGAAGCCTTCGGCCATCGGATGGGCCGCATCGAATCGGCTGCGGCGCGCGACGGCCCACAGATTGTCGGGATTGTGGGTGACGGTGCGCTCGACGACATCGGGAGCTGCCACGGCGCCGATGTGCCGGGCTCCCAAGGCCGTCAAGTCGGAAATGGTCTTGCCGCTCGGCGTGAAGATGACAAAGCGCCGGCTCAAACGCTCCAGATCGAGGTCCAGGATATCGTGCCGGCGCGGCGCACGCGGCGTGGTTGCGAGATCGCGGGAATGAAAGGTCATGGCTCTGGTCCCAGGCGCTCGATTTGAAGATACTTGCCGAAGCTAGCGCCAATGCTCGGGGGCCACGTGCAGCCAAAACGCGAAAGAGGTGTTCCGGTGGATGCACCACCCAAACCATCCGGTCCGCGTCCGGTGACCGATTGGGACGGGACGCGCATTTTCCTGGAGATCGTGCGCCAGGGCAGTTTCCGCGCGGCGTGCGAGACCTTGAACATGTCGCTCAATGCGCTGCGCAAGCGTTTCGCGGAGTTCGAACGGCGCTGCGGCGTGACGTTGGCCACGCGCGATGTTTATGGCGTTCATCCCACCGAAGAAGGTCAGCGCATATTCGAAGCCGCGCTGAAGATGGAGCAGGCCTATTTTGAGGTCGTCCGCAGCTGGGATCAGAGCGGGCCGGCGATGGAAGGCGCTCTGAAGCTCGCCATCACCGAAGGGCTTGGCACTTTCTGGGTGGCGCCGCGCCTCATCGAGTTTCAGCGGGCGTTCCCGAAACTGCGTGTTGAGATGCAATGCGCGATGTCGCCCGCCGACATTTTGCGCTCCGAGGCCGATGTCGGCGTCCAGCTGGCGCCGCCCACCAACCAGGATCTCAAAGTCGTCAAGCTCGGCCGGCTGCACTCGATGCCGTTCGCCGCGCAGTCCTATATCGATCTTTACGGCAAGCCTTCCACCCAAAGCGAATACGCCCAGCACCGCATCGTGCTGCAGGTATCACCGCAGGCGGAGATGGAATCGAACTGGGACGACGTCTTTCCCAATCGGCGCATGGATTCGCTGGTCACGTTCCGCAGCAATGTAAGCAGCGCACATTATTGGGCGACCGCAAAAGGCGCGGGCATCGGTGCCCTGCCAACTTACGCCAACGCCATGGGTGCGCCGGTGATCCCGATCGATATCCGCCGTGACGACGATCCCAGCAAACTCATGCGCTGGCAGTTCGACATCTGGCTCGCCTATCACCCGCAAGGCAACCGCATCGCGCGCGTGCGCCGGCTGATCGAATGGCTGCGCGAAGCCTTCTCGCCCAAGCTCTATCCCTGGTTCGCGGACGAGTTCATTCATCCCCACGATCTGCCCGCCTCGATCGAGAATGTGCCGCTCGCCAATCTGTTTGCCGGGTTCATGGCCAAAGACATCAGCGTAGCGCCGAAGGACAGCTAGCAGCGACGTCCAGCGCGTGCAGGAATGCGCAAGCGCCGGTGCGCTTGCGGCCGCTTGAAGGATTGACCAGCGGAATAAACTGGTACGGTTGTTCGCACAGTAGCGCGGTGAGGCCCCTGTGCAGACGCCTCACCGCCCATGTTTGCGTTGGTCAGAGCCGACTGCTGAAATCTCTGCTTGCTCGCCAAAGGACGAAACCATCTACCGTTCGGCAATGACCGCTTTTACCTTTCCATCGTCAAAACGTCACAAGAATAGGTGTGGACGAATCTCCGGCTGATCTTGCGAGAATTTGCCGAGCGGGCTCACACTTAGAGTATTGGCGGTATTCGCCATCTGGCGATGTTTGGGCGGCATCGTTCCGGTCAATTGCTACGTTTCGTTGTCTTGCTCATTGAAGCGTTCGCGCCAACGGGCACCACTCGTTGGCTGTTGGATTTTTTGCGTCGCGCGTTTTGGGTTTGTCGGGAATTTGATCTGGGGACACAGCATGCGAAAGACGTTTGTCTCGCTATTTGTCGTTGGCTTGCTTGGTTTGGCAGGGCTGACGGTGCCGGTTCAGGCGCAGACCTGTCCCGCAACCCCGCCCAACAGCATCACCAACGGCCAGACCGCGGATGCCACGCCGGTGATGGGGAATTTCAATTCGATCTTCAGCTGCGCCAGCCTGCTGGCGCCTCTGAATAGTCCGAACTTCACGACAGGCGTCGGTATCAATTCCACCAGCGTCTCGCACCTGTTCGATGTAAACCTCGGCAACACCTATATGACGGCATCCGGACGCATCGTGGCCTATATCGGCGGCACCTTCGCGTCTGCGGGGAATGGCGTGCATTACGGGCTGGACTTGGAGCCGATCTTTCAGGAGTCGGGCGCCGCGACAGCGATTGTCGGGGCTTTGGTCCAACCGCAGATTTCCAGTGGGGGTAGTTTCTCTACCCTACGCGGCGTGCAGGTCCTCCCCGTGATCCTGAGCGGCTATGGCGGGACGGTCGCGAGCGTTTATGGCGTCGAGGTGAGCGACATCAGCAATCCTTCCGGACTGCACAACGTTTCCAACTTTTTTGCCTTTCGCGTCGAGACCACGACGAACGGCGACGGTGCGACATCCGGAACGATTTCGAACTATGGCTATTTTGCAAAGGCTGCCACGGCGAGCGCGGCAAGCGGCGGAACGATCAACAACTATGGCGCATTTGTCTCGCTCGGCACCGGTTCCGGCGCCGGCACGACCGCCAATTACGGCCTCAAGATCACCGGCAACGGCGGCTCGGGCGGCGCTGGCGCTACCACCAATTACGCCATCTACGACGATTCCACGGCAGCCAATTATCTGGCCGGCAATGTCGGCATCGGCACCACAACGCCCGCTCAGAAACTCGAAGTAAACGGTGAAGTGAAGGTGGATGCGCTCGCTTCGGGTTCGGCAACTGATCTCTGCATCAATGGCTCAGTCCTCTCCAGCTGCTCATCGAGCCTGCGCTACAAGGAAAACATCGCAGATGCGCGTTTCGGTCTCGACGACGTCGAAAAAATGCGCCCCGTCACCTTCACCTGGAAGGCCAATCACCAGCCGGATATTGGTCTCATCGCGGAGGAGATTGCCGCGATCGATCCCCTGTTTGCGACCTACAAGGACGGCAAGGTCGAGGGCGTCAAATATGCCCAGTTGACCGCGGTGCTGGTGAACGCGGTCAAGACGTTAAAGGCCGCAAACGACGCCCAAGACGCTCGCCTTCAGGCACAAGCCGATCAGATTCAAGAGATGCGGGCGCAGATCGCCGATCTTGAACACGATCGGAGCCGCCGGATGGCCGCGAAGGATAGCATGCGACCGGGAGCGGGACGAACAGAGCGGCGATAGGTGCAGCTGTGAACGGAACGGCCGGTATGGCCAAGTTTCTCGACCACACCATGCTGTTCCGTATTCCAGAGGAATTGCGGTTTGGCGCCGCCCACGTTGTAGCGGAGTCCAAGTAGATCATGGCGATAAGCGGTGACCGGATGGCAGCAGGGGGCGCGAAGAATGTTGGGACATCTCGTTCGCTGCAGAATGGTCCGCTATCACGAGGCGGGTTGGACCGTCGCCGCCGTCCGGTTTCCGGCAGCATCATAGACGTAAACGATCTGCTTACCGTTGTCGTAGGTGACCGA
>DASXHQ010000005.1:0-7848 GCA_036488415.1 Rhizomicrobium sp. | reverse complement strand
CAGCGGCAGATCGGTTTCCTGGGCGCGGTTGAAGGCGAAACCGAAGCTCGCATCGCCATCCGGCAGAACGAGATCGCTTTCGGAGAGCGCCGTCGCGCTGGGTTGGCCGCGCATGCGGAATTTCACCACGCCTTCGCTTTCCACCGCGTCGAAATGATAGGCAACGGATAGCGGTGTTATGGCATCGCGTGGGCTCATCGTCTCCGTGACTGCAAAGCCGGTGACGATGCCGGTGAGATCGGAGACGTCGTAATCGGTGAAGTTCGCATCTTCGCACAGCGCGGCGACGAGGTCGACAAGCTGCACCGCGCCCAGCCGGCCGTTCAGCCAATGGCCCAGCGTGTAATTGCCCGCATCGCCCCAAACATCGCTGCGCGCCGGAAACGCCGGATAAGGCCGCGCATCCCAGCACCACACCCGAGTGTTCGCGGTATCGACCATGCGGCCGGAATAGACAGTGGATGCCGGGTTATTGGCGTTGTTTGTCCAAAAGCTCAGATGCGCTTCGAGGAAGCGGCGCTGGATGAGATCGTCGCGCCCGCCATCGGAATAATAAGGCAGAAAACTCTCACTCGATTTTGGATCGACGAAGACGTTGGGCTGGTTCGCGCCCTTGTCCACCGCCGGGCATCCCAGCTCGTCCGCCCAGGCGGCATCGAACTGGTGGCCGCGGATGGAATCCGGCTCGTCGGCGGACAGCACGGTGGCCACCTGCCCGTCCGGCCATGTCACGCGGCGCAGGCTCGGTTCGTAATAGGCGCCTTCCGAAACGCTGAGCAGCCCGGCCGGGCCTTCGATCATGATGCTGCGCGCGTCATGATGCGTGGCGCCGATGAGGGCGACGCGATTCATTTTGCTGCTGCGGATTCCTTGTGCGATCCATTCGGCGCCGGCGCGAGTCTTGCCGCTGCCGCGCCCGCCCATGAAAAGCCAGTTGGTCCAGCCGCTTTCCGGCGGCGGGCGCTGCTCGTCACGGGCGAGGAAATCCCAATCAGTGAAGAGTTGGAGGCGCTCCTGATCCGTCAGGCTGTCCCAAAATTTCTTCCGCAACGGCGATTTCAAGGATACGAGTCCACTTACGTTCAATCTCTTTTCTAACGGCTTCATTTTTCTTCGAGGCCCTGCTGTTGCGCATCGCAGCGCGGTCACGCTCGATGCGCGACAGGTGCTCCATCGTGCGTTCGAGCGAGGCAAGCGTGCGTGCATCCGCGGCGCGCGCGGTTGCGTCATTGGATTGATTTCGCGATTGCTCGGCCTGCTTCAGTTGGCGGTCGAGCTCGTTGAACAGTCTGCGTACCATTTGGTCCACCTTTTCGGAGTCGATGTCGTCCGGGTTGAGGTTCGAAAGTTCGCGTTTGCGTGCGGCGGCTTGCGCCGCGGACGCGGGGTCCGGGGTGAGGGGCATGTTTTTTCTCTTTCGATGATTTCCGCTCTGAATCGCGGCCTGGAAAAGCCAAAGGCCCCGCGGGTTTTTCGCGAGGCCTTCGCTCCGGGCGCAATTCCAGAGTTGGTAAGAATGTACGGGGGTACCGTCACGGTGTCAAGCTAATTGGGAAAATTATTTTTAAAGCAGGGAATTTAGCCTAAGTATTTGATCCTGCTCATGAAACATATTATCCCCTTTCGCGCATCATGGTTTTTCGCCGAAAAAAAATTGCGGCGTACTCCAAAAATATTTTCGGCAGCGCGCAGACATTGGGAAATGTCAAAGGATGCAACAGCCATTTCGGCTTTCATCGTCACCCGCCCCGTTTTACGATTCGCAATGCCTTCCAAAGCCGCTGTCGAAAAGATCATCACCGGCCTCGAGCTGGAGCAATCCAATCGCGTGCTGGCCGATCACTGGCTTTCGCTATGGGACGGCGATGCGTTGCCGCCGCGCGCAAAGTTCAGTCCCGCGAAGCTGAAGAGTTTTCTGCCGGGCATGTTGCTGTTCGATGTCGTGCCGGATCGCGGCGTCACCGTGCGGCTCGCCGGAACGGGCTATCGCACCGTGCTGGAGAAAGATCCCACCGGTAGCGACTGGATCGCCGCCGCGCCGGAAAGCCATCGCGCAACACGGCTGAAGGTATTTTCGATCGTCGCGCGCGGCGGCGTGCTGGTGGCGCACCGGCGCATCGCGATGCTCAGCGGCAGCGACTATATCAGCGAGGAAATCCTCTTACCGTTCGCGCCCGATGCAAACGGTGTCGTCACCATTCTGGCGCGCGTGAATTTCGGCGAAAGCCAGTTCCGGAATATCCGGTCCATCCCGCAGGTGACGGGCGATCCGCTGGATGTGAAGCTTGTGCCGTTTGCACAAGCCCACGACTAGCCCGCTTTCAAAGGCCGTTTAGCCGCGCGGGGCAGTCTCGGAATTTTCGAACATTACGTCGCGGAGCGACACGGTTTCCAGCACCTCGTCTTTCTCGTTGGCGATGTCGATGGTCCGGCCGTTGGCCTCTTTTCCGGCGGCGATGTTCTGGATGATCAGATCGCGCGCGCTCATCCGCGCCTCGAATCTGGCGTCTTCGATGCCCGGAAGTTCGGTTCCTTCTTCGTCGCGAACCGTGCCGTGCTCATCGCGGACATGGAAGTAATAGCGGGCCATGCCTGTCTCCATTCGGCCCCTTGCTGTGTTGAACATGAAATCCGGCAAAGCGATAAGCGTTCCAAGTTCCGTATAAAGATCAATCACTTATTTGCGCGTGCGAGTTCCGCGGGTCCTCTGCCTTCACCCCGATGCCTCATCGGCGATCCGCTGGATACGAAGTTCGTGCCGCGCCATCAGGCCGGCGGATTGCCGCGAAGCTGTCCCGCGATAGTTTCGATGCTCTGCGCGGTGATATCCCAAAAGGGCCTGGGGATCTGCACGCCGACGATCAGCAGATGATCCACCGCATCATCGCTGTCGCCGAGCGGAAGAAACGCCGTCTCGTGATAATGCGGCGTGGCTTTGCCGAAACCCATGTCGACGCGACCGCGCACCGCGAAAGGCGTCGCGGCCGAGCGCGCCCGATCGTAGGCGGCGCGCAGCAGCTTGCCGAAATCTGGCGCCGCGGCTTCGATCTGCGAAACGCGAATGCCCTTGAATGGCACCTTGAACGCCCTGATATGCGCGTCGCCCGCGAAGCCGTATTCGTAATCGGCGCCGCCATCGATGACGCGCAGAATGACGACGTGGGAGATGAAAGGCGTCATGGCCCGCAAGGTCAGATCGGTGCGCGCGGGAAAGCGCCGCCCGCCGCAAAGCGCGCGCCAATAGGCCACGCCCAGCTGGACATTGCGGTCGGTGACCTCATCGACGGTGATATTCTCGCCGTCGGCCGACTTCACGATCTCCTGCGGAAGACTGTCGGACATGCCTGCTCGCCCATTCCCGAAGCGATGCAGTATGGCGGAAAAGCTTTAATTTCCATTTCCGCAATAAGGCAAAGGCCGATTCAGGCGGGCTTTGCGAGCGCGCCCGCCAGATAATCCACGAAGGCGCGCACTTTTTGCGAGGGGCGCGGGCCGCCGGGGAAGACGGCGTGAACCTCGACCGAGTCGAGGTCGTATTGCGGCAAGAGGCGCACCAGCCTTCCCGATTTGAGTTCGTCGCGGAACATGACGCTGGAGGCCATGCCGATGCCGAGTCCCGCCATCACGCTGGCGAACACGCCGGGGCCGGAGTTGGTGACGATGCGCCCCTGCACATCGACGCTGACGATGGTGTTGCGGCGCTTGAACGACCAGCTGGCGCGGCCGAAACCGCCCGGGCCGAAGATGCAATCGTGGCCGGCGAGATCGGCGGGCGTTTTCGGTGTGCCGCGGGCTTTCAGATAGGCGCGCGAGGCGACGAGAACGCGATCGAGCGTGGCGAGCTTCCGCGAGCCGAAACTGGAGTCCGTCAGCACGCCGAGACGGATGGCGACGTCCGCGCCTTCGGCGACGAGATTCTGACGCTCGTCGCTCACCGTCATCTCAACGCGAAGGAGCGGATGGCGCGCCAGGAACTTCGGCAAACGCGGGATCACTTCGCGCGTGCCATAGATCACCGGCAGCGCGAGACGAATCGTTCCGCGCAAACTGTCGACGCCGCGCGCGGCATCTTCGGCGTCTTCCATCTGGCTGAGGATTTCACGCGCGCGCTCCAGGAACAGCGCGCCGGCATCGGTGACGGTGACACTGCGCGTGGTGCGCAGCAAGAGCTTCACGCCCAGCCGCGCTTCGAGATCGGAGACGATGCGGGAGACGGAAGGCTGGGAGAGGTCCAGCTCGCGGGCGGCGCGCGAGAAGCTGCCGCTTTCCGCGGCTCGGACGAAAACCGCCAATTCCTGCAGCCGGTCACTCATTCGCCATACGAATAAATGATAGAGGCAGCGGCTGTATACCCCTTTGCCCACAAATATCCCAGATTCCTCCCCGACAGACACGGCGCAGGGCGCCAGACCAAGGAGAAACGACCGTGCTTCAGGACAAACTCGACGCCTTCAAAGCCGATTTCGAAGGCGGAAAATTCGCGCTCAAGCCGCCGCCGCAAGCGCTGGACGTCATGCATCGCGCCACGGCCGAGCTCGTCGCCTCCGGCCAGGCGCAGCACGCCAAGAAGGCCGGCGACAAGGCGCCGGAATTCACGCTGAACGATCCGGACGGCAATCCGGTATCGTCGAAAGATTTGCTCGCCAAGGGCCCGCTCGTGATCTCGTTCTATCGCGGCGTGTGGTGCCCTTACTGCAATCTCGAACTGCAAGCGCTGCAGGCCGCTTTGCCGGAGTTTCAGAAGCGCGGCGCCAGCCTCGTCGCCATCTCGCCGCAGACCGCGCCCAATTCGCGCAAGAGCCAGCGCGACAACAACCTTGCTTTTCCGATCCTGAGCGATGAGAAGAGCAAGGTCGCCGCGTCGTTCGGCCTGCGCTTCTCGCTGCCGGATTACCTGGTCGAACTCTACAAGAGCTTCAAGAACGACCTGCCCGCCTTCAACGACGATCCGGCCTGGGTGCTGCCGATGCCGGCGCGCTTTGTGATCGGGCAGGACGGCACGATCGCCTACGCCGAAGTGAATCCGGATTACACGCAGCGCCCCGACCCGAGCGAGTTGTTGCCGGTGCTGGATCGCCTGAAGACGGCAAAGGCCGCGTAAGTTTCACGGCAGCAGCCCTCTCCCCATGCTGCCTATGCGCCGCCACTGTCCCCCACGGTGGCGGCGCAAGTTTTTAGCGCAGCACTTTGGCGAACAAGGTTTTCTTGAAGCGCTCGATGGGCGCGGAAGTGCCTTCCGCCTTGGCCATCAAGGTCGCGCCTTGCACGCCGGTGAAGATGAATTCGGCGGTGCCGGCGCAATCGAAGCCCTTGGGCAGTTCGCCCGCCTTCACCGCAGCCTTGAGGCACGTTGCGATGGCGGCGTGGATTTCGCGGATGATCGCGCCGAGGCGCTTGCGCATGGCGTCGCTGTGCACGGCGGCTTCGGCGGTGAAATTGCCGATGAGGCAGCCGTTGCGAAAATCGTTCGCCGCGTTGCGCGCGGCGTTGGTGTCGATCCACAAGCGCAGGCGCTTCAAAGGATCGAGCGCATCGTTGAGCAAGGTCTCTTCGATCACCGCATAATTGTTCGCGAAGTAGAGATCGAGAATCTCCAGCCCGAAGGCTTCCTTGGTCTCGAAGTGATTGGTGAAGGACCCTTGCGGCACGCCGGCGGCGGCAACGATGTCGCGCACGCTCGCATTGGCGAAGCCGTGGGCATGCACGACCTTCAGGCCTTCGTTCAGGATCTTCTCGCGGTTGGACAGCCGGGTCATGCCGCAAAGATGGCGCGCGGATTGCCCACGTCAAGGCCGGGGTTTTCCGGCGCCCCCTGAAAAGCCAGCGTTTCCAATCGCTTCCGGGTGTGTCGAAAAAATATGTACGAGCGTATTGAACTCACTACGAGCGTACACATTTCTTTGGGACGACCGGGGCAATGGCGCTTTCGGCCATGAACTTGGGATCCCGACCATGAGCAAACTTTCCGGCAAGATCGCCCTTGTCACCGGCGCCTCGCGCGGCATCGGCGCCGCCGCAGCCCGCGCCCTGGCCAAGGAAGGCGCGCACATCATCATTCACTACGGCACCAAAGCGGCGGAAGCCGATGCGCTGGCGCGCGAGATCAAAGGGCTGGGCGGCAAAGCCGACGTCGTGGGCGCGGAACTGGAAAAGCCGGATGGCGCGTTCCTCCTTGCCAAACAGGTGTGCGAGATCACCAATTCGCTCGACATTCTTGTGCTGAACGCGGGTACCGGTACGTCCGCGCCGCTGGAAGAAACCACGGTGGCGCAGTTCGACCGGGTGTTCGCGGTCAATGTCCGCGCGCCCTATTTCACCCTGCAACAGCTTTTGCCGATCCTGAACGATGGCGCGAGCGTGATCTTCACCTCGTCCCTCGTGGCGCGCACGCAGGTGGGGCAGCTCTCTGCTTATGCCGGCACGAAAGGCGCGATCAACACTTTCGTCAAACAGTTCGCACCGGTGCTGGGTGCGCGCGGCATCCGCGTGAACGCGGTGGCGCCGGGCGTGATCGAAACCGATCTCTCCAGCTTCGCGAAAACCGATGATGGCAAGGCTTATACCTTGTCGCTGCAATCGCTGAAGCGCGTGGCCAAGCCGGACGACATCGCGCAGGCCTATGTGTTCCTTGCCTCCGACGACTCGCGCTGGGTGACCGGCGAAATTCTGGAGACCAGCGGCGGGTCGAAGCTTTAAGGACTGACGGCAGCGGGCCCCTCCCCCTCCAAAACGCTGCCGCCGGAAACGCGCCGCCATTGTGCCCCAACAATGGCGGCGCGTGATTTTTCTGAACCGCGCTGCGCCAGGGCGCGTTACGCTCACGACAGGAACAAGGAGCATTCCCATGTCCGCCAAAGCCGTGAAGATCCCCGGCCCCGATCATCCGATCACGACCACGCCAAATCCCAAGCGCGTGACGGTGACGGCCGGCGGCAAGACCATCGCCGACACCACCCATGCGCTGATCCTGAAGGAAGCGAGCTATCCGGCGGTGCAATATATCCCGCGCAGCGACGCGAACATGGCGCTGCTGGAACGCACGGATCATTCCACCTATTGCCCCTACAAGGGCGACGCGTCCTATTTTTCGATTCCGTCCGAGGGTGATCGCGGCATCAATGCGGTGTGGACCTATGAGCACCCGCACGATGCGATGGTGGGGATCAAAGATTACCTCGCCTTCTACCCCGACCGCGTCGACGCGATCACAGAAGGTTAGGCAGAACCATCACCTCCCCCTTGTGGGGAGGTCGGAGAGCGAAGCGATCCGGGTGGGGGGACGGCGCTGGTCGATCTCTCGCAAAATGGCTTCCACGATTCCGTCCAGATTGTCTTTGATCTCGCCATTCCAGAATCGCAGAACGCGATAACCTTCGTCTTCTATCGCGCGGTCGCGCCTGGCGTCATGCGCGATGTTCTCGCTCAGTCCATGCTGGCTGCCATCCAGTTCGATAGCGACGCGGCCACTATGTTCGGCAAAGTCGAGAAAGTAGCCGCGCATCGGGACCTGACGGCGGAAGTGATAGCCCTGCGCGTTCAGCTCACGCAGCTTCCACCACAACAAGCCTTCCATGTCGGTCGGGCTGCCGCGCAATCGCCGCGCGCGGTTGATCGTTCCCGCGTTCAATCTCTTGCGCATTCCCCCACCCGAAAAAGCTTCGCTTTTTTGACCTCACCACAAGGGGGAGGTGATGGGATGGATCGTGCTTCACGCAGTTCGCGAAAGTATGTGGAGAGTGTTTGAATTTGTCGCGGCAATAAATCGCCTCCCCCCTTGTGGGGAGGCCGACAAAATTCTGAGGGCCGTGAGCGATAGCGAACGGACGCGAAGAATTTTTCGGGTGGGGG
>DASXHQ010000168.1:0-3281 GCA_036488415.1 Rhizomicrobium sp. | reverse complement strand
GGCGAACCGGGACGCTGGAGTGCGCTGACCGAAACGCTGCTCGTGTTTGCCGCGCGGGTCGATCATGTGGAACGCACTATCAGGCCCGCGCTCGACGCAGGAACATGGGTGATATCGGACCGCTTCACGGATTCGACCTATGCCTATCAAGGCGTGGCGCGCGGCACTGATCGCGAAATCATTCGCCGCGTGCAATCGGCGGCCATCGGCGACTTCAAGCCCAATCTCACGCTCGTACTCGATCTTCCCGTCGCCACCGGACTTGAACGCGCCAAGGCCCGCGCTGACAGCGAAAATCGATTCGAAGGCTTTGACGCGGCTTTCCACGAAAAGCTGCGCCAAGCCTTCATAGACATCGCGCGCCGCAATGGCGATCGCTGCGTGCTGCTGGACGTCAGCGGCACCGAGGATGAGGTGGCGGAATCCATCTGGCAATCGGTTGCCAAACGCTTCAGTCTCTAGTCCATGGTCAGAAAGAAACAGGACATCGCCCCGGAAATCGAGGCGGCCGATCCGCGCAAGACGCTGGCGCTTGTCGGTCATCGGGCCGCGCTTGCGATAGCGTCACGCGCAATACGCAGCGGGCGGCCGCCGCAGGGTTGGTTGATCAGCGGGCCGCCCGGCGTGGGCAAGGCCACGTTTGCTTTTCGCATTGCACGTTATCTCCTCGCCTATGGGGCGACGGATCGCGGGCCGGAAGATCTGTCGGTGCCGGAAAACGATCCTGCATCGATGCAGGTCTCCGCCGGCGGTCATCCCGGGCTTCTGGTTCTTCAGCGCGGCATCAATCCTAACACTGGCAAGCCTATGACGGTTCTGGGTGTCGACGAAATCCGCAAGCTCGCAGGTTTCTTTGGAATGACGTCCGGCGCGGGTGGATGGCGCATCGCCATCGTGGACACCGCGGACGATATGAATCCGCAGGCCGCCAATGCCTTGCTCAAAGCGCTAGAAGAACCGCCAGCCCGCGCGATGCTGATGCTGCTGTCCAATGCGCCGGGGCAATTGCTGCCGACCATCCGGTCACGTTGTCAGCGGCTTGACCTGCGCCCGTTGTCCGACAGCGAACTTGCAAAAGAATTGAGCGAGCGGCTCCCCGGTCTCGTCGGCAGCGAACGCGAAACCCTCATCCGGGTTTCCGGCGGCTCCATCGGGGCGGCGTTGACGCTGGCCGAAGACGACGGACTGGCGTTTGCCGAAGAGGCCGAGCGGCTGGTCGATCGCGCTTCGTCGCCGGACATCGCCGCAACGCTCGCGCTCGCCGACAAGCTTTCGCGCGTCAATGACGGCACGGATCGCTTTGGCCAGTTTCTTATCGAGGCGTTGACGAACCGAATCCGCGCGCGCGCGACGGAGGGCGGGGCGGGGCTCGATCGCTGGATCGATCTTCTCGAGAAACTGAACCGCTCCTTCCTGCGGACCTCCGCGTTACATTTGGATCCGCGCCAGACGATCCTTTCGGCCGGAAAATCCGTGTCAGATACCGCGCGCCGCGCGCGGCTGTGAGTGTTCATGCTGGTTGACAGTCATTGCCATCTCGACTTTCCCGAATTCGCGCCAGAACTCGATGCCGTGGTCGCACGGGCGCGCGATGCCGGAGTCAAGACCTGCGTCTCCATCGGCACCACCCTGGCGAAATTTCCGCAGGTGCTCGCTGTGGCCGAGCGGTTCGAGAATATCTGGTGCTCGGTCGGAATTCATCCGCATGAGGCGGAACCGGAACTACTCCAAAGCCCTGCGCCGCTGATTGAGCGCGCACAGCATCCCAAGGTCGTCGGTATTGGTGAGACGGGACTCGACTTTTATTACAACCATTCGCCGCGTGCGCCGCAGATCGCGAACTTCCGGGCACACATTGCCGCGGCGCGCGAGCTGAAGCTTCCCGTCATCGTCCACACACGCAATGCCGATACCGAAACCGTCGATATCCTGCGCGACGAAATGGGAAAGGGCGCTTTCACCGGACTCATCCATTGCTTCACGGGAACCCAAATGCTGGCGGACGCGGCGCTGGAGCTTGGCTTCTCTATTTCGGTCTCCGGCATCGCGACCTTCAAGAAATCGGAAGAACTGCGCGCGGTTCTGAAGACCGTGCCGCTGAATCGCTTGTTGGTGGAAACCGATGCGCCCTATCTTGCCCCGATGCCCTACCGCGGCAAACGCAACGAACCAGCTTATGTCGTGAACACGGCGGCGATGCTGGCCGAGTTAAAAGGCGCCAGCAGCGACGGGCTCGCAAAGGCGACCACTGACAATTTCTTCCGCCTGTTCACCAAAGCATCGCGGCCCAAATGACGCTGGAAGTGACCATCCTGGGCTGTGGTTCTTCCAGTGGCGTACCGCGTCTTGGCGGGCCGGACGGCGCCGGTGATTGGGGCGCTTGCGATCCGAGCAATCCCAAGAACCGCCGGTCACGCTGCTCCGTTCTGGTTCGCAAACGCTCGGGCGTGGGCGAGACGGCTGTGCTGGTCGACACGTCGCCCGATCTGCGTGAACAGATGCTGGGGGCACATTGCGGCAAGCTCGATGCCATTTTGATCACCCATGATCACGCCGACCAGACGCATGGCATGGATGACGTCCGCGCCGTTGCCTATGCGGCGCGCAAGCGGATCGATCTGTACACGGATGAAACGGCACTGGCCGACATCCAAAAGAAGTTCGGCTATATCTTCGAGACACCGCCGGGAAGCGGTTATCCGCCGATCGTCACGCCGCACATATTGCCCGAGCCATTCGCCGCGATGGATGTCGCCGGCGCGGGCGGGCATATTCCCGTACTCGCCTTTCGCCAGGGACATGGGCGTATTCACTCTCTCGGATTCCGTTTCGGGCCCATCGCCTATTCCAGCGATGTGAATGAGCTCGATGACGATGCCTTTGCGGCGCTCGCCGGCGTTGAATGCTGGATTGTCGATGCGTTGCGGCACGACCCACATCCAACCCACGCCAATGTCGATACCGCGCTCAAATGGATTGCGCGCGTGAAACCCAAGCGCGCCATTCTTACCAACCTGCACATCGATCTCGACTATGAGACCTTGAAGCGCGCGCTGCCCGAAGGTGTGGAACCAGCTTATGACGGGATGCGGATCGCGGTGGATTGAATTTCCTCGCGAATTTCGGCCGTCCGACGGTTTGCCTTTGATTCTAAACGAAAATCGCCTTGGAATTAATTTACGATTTTTGCTCGTCGCCCGCAGTTCACAAGATGTTGTGGTTGTGCTTATGCGGACACATTTGAATTGCGAGTTATGGGGGAGGGGGGAGGGGGTGATCCC
>DASXHQ010000119.1:0-63725 GCA_036488415.1 Rhizomicrobium sp. | reverse complement strand
GTTGGCGATCGTGCCATCATCTACCACCGTCACGCCCGGTGCGGCGACGCGCTGGCCGAGCAATCCGGCGAAGGCGCTTGTCTTCTTGCGATTGAAGTCGCCTTCAAGGCCGTGGCCGATGGCTTCATGCAGCAGGATGCCGGGCCAGCCCGGTCCGAGCACGACTTTCATCTCACCGGCGGGCGCGGGAATGGAAGAGAGATTCACCACCGCCTGGCGCAGCGCTTCGTCCACCGCCGCCTGCCAATATTCGGGACGCAGATAGAAGTCGTAGCCCTCGCGACCGCCGCCGCCGAAGCTGCCACTTTCCTGGCGGCCGTCCTTTTCGACGATAACCGACACATTGATGCGCACCAGCGGACGGATGTCGCGATAGATCTCGCCATCGGGCCGCACGATCTCCACTACCTGCCACGAACCGGCAAGGCTGGCGGACACCTGCTTCACGCGGTCGTCCTTCTTGCGCGCATATTCGTTCATGTCGGCAAGCAGCTTCACCTTCGTCTCGAAGCCGGCGGTGTTGAGCGGATCGATGTCGGTGTAGAGCTTGGCGTTGGTGCGGGCCGGGGGCAGGGCAATGGTGCCGCCATGGCCGCTCGCCACCGCGCGCACGGTTTGACCTGCACGCCGGATTGCGTCTTCAGAGAGATCGGAGGCGTGGGCATAACCCGTCATCTCGCCCGCGACCGCGCGCAGCCCGAAGCCCTGTGTGGTGTCGAAGGTGGCGGCTTTCAGCCGTCCGTCGTCGAAAGCGAAGGTCTCGCTCTGCTTATATTCAAGAAACAGCTCGCCATCGTCCGCGCCGTGGAGCGATTCGTCCACCAGCTCCTGAACGCGGCCACGGTCGAGGCCGGACTGTTTGAAGAAAATGTCGTCGGGTGCGGTCACGGGGTGCGACTCCGGGGGTGAAAGATGACGTCTATAAGGAATATGGCTATTGCGACCGCGAACGTCACCTGCGCGGCTGGCGGGCGTCATAAGGTCGCAATGACTTTAAGGGCTTAGCCCCTCTAAATCCTTGCCGGATTCCGGGGCAGCGCGTGCGGAACAGTGCGCGGGTGGCGGAACATTTGCGAGGTCGCCTGATGTTTCTGAAAAAGATCGGCGCCGGGTTTTCGGGGGCATTTGCGCTGGCTGGCGCGTTCCTCTGGTCCACGGCCGCTTCCGCGCTTCCTGTCGATTGGCAAATGGGCTTTCAGCCCGCCGCCTCGCCGGTGATGGAGTGGATCGAGGATTTCCACAACGAGCTTCTCTTTATCATCACCGCGGTGTCGCTGTTCGTGTTGGCGCTCCTGGTGTGGATCGTCGTGCGCTACAACCAGCGCCGCAATCCGGTCCCCAGCAAGACCGCGCACAACACGCTGCTCGAAGTCGCCTGGACTTTGATCCCGGTCATTATCCTGGTCGTCATCGCGATCCCGTCTTTCCGTCTGCTCTATTTCGAAGCGGGCATCCCGACGCCGGACCTCACCATCAAGGCGATCGGCAAGCAGTGGTTCTGGTCTTATGAATATCCGGCCAGCAAGATCGCCTTCGACAGCCTCGGCCTTTCGGACGCCGATGCTGCGAAGAAAGGCGAGCCACGTCTTCTGGGCGTCGACAACGCCATCTGGGTTCCGGTGAACAAGGTCGTCGAAGTCGATACGACCGGTGCCGACGTGATCCATAGCTGGGCGATGCCGCAGATGGGCGTGAAGATGGACGCCGTTCCGGGCCGCATCAACCACACCTGGTTCAAGGCCACCAAGATCGGCACCTATTACGGCGAATGCTCCGAATTGTGCGGCGCGCGCCACGCCTTCATGCCCATCGAATTGCATGTGGTTTCGGATGCCGACTATGCCGCGTGGCTGGCCGGCGCGAAGAAGAAGTTCTCGGCGTCGCTCGACACCAACACTCGCTTCGCCGCGAAATAAGGACAACAGATATGGCTGACATCGCACACGCGCACGAAGACCATCCGCACGGCTGGCGGCGCTACGTCTATTCGACGAACCACAAGGACATCGGAACGATGTACCTGGTGTTCGCCATCTGCGCCGGCCTGGTCGGCGGATTCCTGTCGATGATGATGCGTGCGGAGCTGATGTATCCGGGCCTCGAGGTCTTCAAGGAGCCGCACACCTACAACGTGTTCGTCACCGGCCACGGCCTGATCATGGTGTTCTTCATGATCATGCCCGCGATGATTGGCGGTTTCGGCAACTGGCTGGTGCCTTTGATGATCGGCGCGCCGGACATGGCGTTCCCGCGCATGAACAACATCTCGTTCTGGCTGCTGCCGTTCTCTTTCATGTTCCTCGTCGCTTCGATGTTCGTTGAAGGCGACTCGGGCGGCACCGGCGTGGGTGGTGGCTGGACGCTCTATGCGCCGCTCTCAACCTATGGTTCACCCGGCCCGGCGATGGATTTCGCGATCTTCTCGCTCCACATCGCGGGCGCGTCGTCGATCCTGGGTGCGATCAACTTCATCACCACGATCTTCAACATGCGCGCGCCGGGCATGACCCTGCACAAGATGCCGCTGTTCGTGTGGTCGATCCTCGTCACCGTGTTCCTGCTGCTGCTCTCACTGCCGGTGCTAGCGGGCGCGATCACCATGCTGCTGACCGATCGCCATTTCGGCACATCGTTCTTCAATCCGGCGGGCGGCGGCGATCCGATCCTTTATCAGCATCTGTTCTGGTTCTTCGGCCACCCCGAAGTCTACATCCTGATCCTGCCCGGCTTCGGCATGATCTCCCACATCGTTTCGACCTTCTCCAAGAAGCCGGTGTTCGGCTATCTGGGCATGGCTTACGCGATGGTGGCGATCGGCTTCATCGGCTTCTTGGTGTGGGCGCACCATATGTACACAGTGGGGCTCAGCGTCGACACCAAGGCCTATTTCGTCTTCGCCACGATGGTTATCGCGGTGCCGACCGGCATCAAGATCTTCTCGTGGATCGCCACGATGTGGGGCGGTTCGGTGGAATTCAAGACACCGATGCTGTGGGCCATCGGTTTCGTGTTCCTGTTCACCGTCGGCGGCGTGACCGGCGTGGTGCTGGCGAATGCGGGCGTCGATGTCGTGCTGCAGGACACTTATTACGTGGTGGCGCATTTCCACTACGTGCTGTCCTTGGGCGCGGTGTTCGCGATCTTCGGCGGCTTCTACTTCTGGTTCCCGAAGTTCACCGGCTACATGTACAACGAGACGCTGGGCAAGCTGCATTTCTGGATCACGTTCATCGGCGTGAACGTCGCCTTCTTCCCGATGCACTTCCTGGGCCTGGCGGGCATGCCGCGCCGCTATGCGGACTATCCGGATGCTTTCGCGGGCTGGAACTTCGTTGCCTCCATCGGCGCGTTCATCGCGGGCTTCGGTGTGCTGGTGTTCCTGGCGATGCTGATCGAAGCCTTCGCGCGCAAACGCATCGCGGGCGACAATCCCTGGGGCGTGGGCGCCACGACCTTGGAGTGGACGCTGTCCTCGCCGCCGCCGTTCCACACCTACAACGAGCTGCCGCGCATCACGGGCGAGGTTCACTGACCGATGGCACTGGTTGACGTTTACGCAGGCCCTCAACAGCGCATCGCCGATGTCGGCGATTACTTCGCGCTGTTGAAGCCGCGCGTGATGTCGCTGGTGATCTTCACCGGGCTTGCCGGGATCGTCGCGGCGCCGGGGCACATTCATGTGCTGTCCGCGTTCACGGCGCTGCTGTGCATCGCGGTGGCGGCGGGTGCGTCCGGCGCGCTCAACATGGCCTACGACTCCGACATCGACGCGATCATGGCGCGCACCGCCACGCGGCCCATTCCCATGGGCCACATCGCCCGCGAGGAAGCGTTGATGTTCGGCTGGGCGCTCTCCATCGCATCCGTCACGATCATGGGGTTGTTCATCAATCTGCTGGCCGCGGGCCTGCTGGCGTTCACGATCTTCTTTTATGTCGTGGTCTATACGCTGTGGCTGAAACGCTCGACGGCGCAGAACATCGTGATCGGCGGATTGGCCGGCGCGCTCCCACCCGCCATCGGCTGGGCTGCCGTCACCGGATCGCTGTCGTTCGCGCCGCTGGTGATGGTCGCGATCACCTTCCTGTGGACGCCGCCGCACTTCTGGGCGCTGGCGCTGTTCCGCTCCGACGATTACGCGCGCGCCGGCGTGCCGATGATGCCGGTGGTCGCGGGCAAGACATCCACGCGCCGCCAGATCTTCGCCTATACGCTGCTGCTGCTTCCGGCCGGTCTCGCCCCTGCTGTGTTGGGTTTTGCCGGTCCGCTTTATCTCGCCGCTGTCGGCGCGATAAGTGCATGGTTCCTGTTCGCCGCGACGAAGGTTCTCTTTGAGCGCGACGAAACGAAGGAGCCGGCGGCCAAAAAGCTTTTCTTCGTCTCCATCGCTTATCTTTTCGTGCTCTTCGCCGCGCTGATCGCCGAAAGGCTGATCGGAATCGCACCGTTCGGAGCGTGGTTGTGAGATGGACGAGCATGAGATCGAGGAACACAATGCGCGCGCGCGGCGCAGGCGGAATATCGCCGTCGCGCTCGTGCTCGTTGGAATGGTTGTTCTGTTTTTCCTGATGACGATCGTCCGTCTCGGCGGGCACGTCTTCGACGGTTGAGAGAGGGTATTGCCGATGGCGCATTCCGCGGACGTGAAGCACGATTATCATCTGGTGAACCCAAGCCCGTGGCCCATCGTCGGCTCCTTTGCCGCGTTCACGATGCTGGGCGGAACGGTTCTCTGGATGAACAGCTCTTATGCCGGCTTCGGCGGTTTCGCCGGCCAGCCCTGGGTGCTGCTCATCGGCGTGGCGCTTCTGATCCTCACCTTCGTGGGCTGGTGGAGCGACGTCATCAAGGAAAGCGTCGTCGAGCACGATCACACGCCGGTGGTGAAGCTCGGCCTGCGCTACGGCATGGTGCTCTTCATCGCGTCGGAAGTGATGTTCTTCGTCGCGTGGTTCTGGGCCTATTTCAACACCGCGATCTTCCACAACGACGTCGGCATCTCCACCTGGCCGCCGAGCGGCATCGTCACGCTCGATCCGTGGCATTTGCCGCTGCTGAACACGCTGATCCTGCTCTGCTCCGGTACCACGGTGACGTGGGCGCACCACGCGCTGCAGCATGGCGACCGCAAGGGCGCGATCCAGGGCCTGATCCTGACTGTGCTGCTGGGCATGTCGTTCACCGCCTGCCAGGCTTATGAATACATCCACGCGCCGTTCACCTTCGGCTTCAACGGTCTCGCCAAGGTGCCCTTCACCGATCCGGCGCATATCGATCTGACCGCCGGCGTCGGCAATTTCGACGCGATCTACGGCTCGACCTTCTTCATGGCGACCGGCTTCCACGGCTTCCACGTCATCGTGGGAACGATCTTCCTGGCCGTGTGCCTGGGCCGCGCTATTGCCGGCCAGTTCACGCCAACGCGCCACTTCGGCTTCGAAGCCGCCGCCTGGTACTGGCACTTCGTCGACGTGGTGTGGCTGTTCCTCTTCTCGTGCATCTATGTGTGGGGCGTGGGACCAGTCGTAGCGGCGTAAGGTTTTCCTCCCCCCGTTTACGGGGGAGGGGGACCGCGAAGCGGTGGAGGGGGCGAGCCGCGCACAAAGGCCCCCTTCGTCTCGGCGCTGACGCGCCGATCCACCTCCCCCGTAAACGAGGGAGGAAATCAGGAAGCGCTCGCTGATGCAGAATAGCGCCACCCCAGAACCCACCGCCCTACGCGCGTCCCTACTCGGCCTCTGTCCGCGATGCGGGCAGGGGCCTTTGTTCGATGGCTATCTCACTATCGCCAAGAGTTGCCCGCATTGCGGCCTCGATTATTCGGTGTTCGACGTCGGCGATGGCGCCACGGTGTTCGTCATTCTCATCACGGGCTTTCTCGTGTGCGGCGCGGCGCTGGTGGTGGAGGTAAAATACTCGCCGCCCTATTGGGTCCACGCGCTGATCTGGCTGCCGTTGATCGCCGTGCTGGTGCTGGGCGGCCTGCGCCTCGTGAAATCGACGCTGATGGTGCTGCAATACAAGCACCGAGCAGGCGAGGGGCGGCTGGAGTGAGGGCACGCCTGCGCCGCTGTCTTTCCTCCCCCGTTTACGGGGGAGGTCCCCTGCGTAGCAGGGTGGAGGGGGCCGTCATTCGAAGGAACTATAGTGCATCTGTGCGCACGTTCCCCCTCCGGCTCGCTTCGCTCGCCTCCTCCCCCGTAAACGGGGGAGGAAAACTGCTGGCGCGGGACTGAACATGCGCCCTTATTTCAAACCACTCCTCGTCCCCACGCTGTGGCTGATTCCGCTGCTCGCGATCCTGATCGGGCTCGGCACATGGCAAATCGAGCGCCTGCATTGGAAGGAAGGTTTGCTCGCGAAAATCCACACCGGACTTACCGCCGCGCCAATGCCGCTGCGCGATGCGCTGCCGGCCACGGACCCCGGCCACATCGCCGCCGCCGATTATCGCCGCGTGACGGTGCGCGGACTGTTCGAGAACGGTGAAGAGATTTTGTTTTTCACCACCGGCCCCGGAGGCGCACCGGTCTATCACGTCCTCACGCCGTTCCTGATGGATGACGGCCACACCTTGCTGGTGGACCGCGGCTGGGTTCCCACCGATCTGCCGCCATCGCTGTGGCATCGCGGCGATCTCAATGGCCCGCGCAATGTTGTCGGCATCATCCGCCAACCCGCGCCGCCGAACTGGTTCACACCGCCGATCGATAAGGCCAAGCGCATCGTTCACACGCGCGATCCGCAGACGCTGGCTAAGGCGTTCGGCCTGAAAAACATCTTCCCGATGTTCCTGGAAGCGGATGCCACGCCCAATCCAGGCGGCTGGCCGAAGGGTGGGGTGACGGTGGTCGATCTGCCCAACGATCACCTGCAATACGCGATCACCTGGTTCGGCCTCGCGTTGGGTTTGCTGGGGGTCTATCTCAGCTATCACGCCTCGAAAGGCCGGTTGGGTCTGAGGTAGGAATTTTCGGCCGATTTTCAAGGCCGCCAGCGCAAAATTACTACTTGTTTTCCTACAAAGAACGGTTATATCCTACTCCATGCTTCCTCCATTTCCCTTCCCTGTCGCCTCTGTCCGCCGTCCGGCGGCGTCTTCGCGCGTCCGCCGTGGAGCCGGAGGGAGGGAAGAGGGGGGAGGGGGGCTCGAATTCTTGACTTCAAATGCGCCGCGCACTGCCGAACCACAACATGTTGATTTTCGCGCGATCTCGAAGTGGAAAAACTTGACTTCAATTCGGTGGAGGGGGGGAGCGGGGGGGCTACCATCAAAGTCTGAAAACAAAGATCAAGCCCTTGGGCCTCGCTTCCAATCGCATCCAGATGTTGTTGCAGGCCCGCAATGCGCTACATAAGCACCCGCGGCCAGACCGCGCCGCAAAGTTTTGCGGACATCCTGCTCGCCGGCCTCGCGCCCGATGGCGGGCTGTTCCTGCCGGAGATCTGGCCGCAGTTCTCAGCGGATGAGATTTCCGAGTTCGCCGGAAAACCCTACGCCGACGTCGCCTTCGCGATCCTGAAGCGCTTCGTAGGTGACAGCTTCACCGACGCCGAACTGCGAGAAGACATCGAAGCCGCCTATTCGGATTTCGACGCGCCGGACATCGCGCCGCTGGTCGAGATCGGCAAAGGCAAATATCTGCTGGAGCTGTTTCACGGCCCCACGCTCGCCTTCAAGGACATCGCGATGCAGGTGCTGGGCCGTCTCTTCGCCCGCGCGCTGGCGAAGAAGGGCGGCAAAGCGACAGTCGTTGCCGCGACCAGCGGCGACACCGGCTCCGCCGCCATCGCAGCGCTCGGCGGATTGCCGAACATCGAAGTCTTCGTGATGCACCCGAAAGGCCGCGTCAGCGAAGTGCAGCGCCGCCAGATGACGACCGCGCCGTTCGCCAACGTCCACAACATCGCGCTGGAAGGCACCTTCGACGACGCGCAAACCATCGTGAAGCAGCTCTTCGCCGACAAAGCCTTCGCAAGCGCGGCGCACTTGACGGCAGTGAACTCCATCAACTTCGCTCGCATCGCAGCACAGAGCGTTTATTACTTCACCGCCACAGCGAAACTCGGCAAATCCACTTTCGTCGTGCCGACCGGAAATTTCGGCGACGTCTTCGCCGGTGAAGCCGCAATGCGGATGGGACTGCCCGCCCACAAGCTCGTCGTCGCAACCAACGCCAATGACATCGTCGCGCGCGCGTTGAACGAAGGCCTCTATGAGTCCGGCGCGGTGCAGCCCACACTCAGTCCTTCGATGGACATCCAGGCTTCCAGCAACTTCGAACGCGCTCTGTTCGAAGCCTCCGGCCGTGATGACACCTGGGTGCGCAGCGCGATGGAGAGTTTCGCGGCGAAGCGCTCGATCAAGCTGCCGGACGAACTGCGCCAACGCTTGCGCATGCGCTACGACGCTGGCCGTGCGGATGACGGCGAAACGCTGGAACTGATCGGCCGCACCTATCGGGAAAGCGGGCGCATTGTCGATCCTCACACGGCGGTGGCGCTGCGGGTGGCGGAAAAACTGGATGCAAGGCTCGAAAACCCCATTGTGGTCCTCTCCACCGCCCATCCGGCCAAATTCCCGGGTGCCGTGGCCCGCGCGACTGGGGAAAAAGTCCCCTTGCCCCCGCGGCTCGCCGCCCTTTATGACGGGGTGGAGCGGGTGACGGTCCTGCCCCATGATCTGGGCGCCGTCAGGGGTTTCATCGAAGAAAGATTGCGTCCCGCATGAATATTGAAATTACCAAGCTTGCCAATGGGTTGACCGTTGTCACCGACCCCATGCCCGGCCTCGAAAGCGCCTTCGCCGGGGTGTGGGTGAACACCGGCGGCCGCAACGAAACCCGCCCCGTCATGGGTGTCTCCCACATGCTGGAGCACATGGCCTTCAAGGGAACCGAGCGCCGCTCCGCCCGCGCCATCGCCGAGGAAATCGAAGCCGTCGGCGGCTATCTCAACGCCTATACGAGCCGCGAGCAGACGGCCTTCCATGCGCGCGTGCTGAAAGCCGACGTGCCGCTCGGCGTCGATCTCCTTGCCGACATCCTGACGCATCCGACCTTCGAGCAGGGCGAACTGGAACGTGAGCGTCAAGTCGTGCTGCAGGAGCTTGGCCAGTCGCGCGACACGCCGGACGACATCATTTTCGATCATCTGCAATCCGCCGTGTATCCGGATCAGCCGATGGGCTGGCCGATCCTTGGAGAGGAAAACACCGTCAGCAATTTCACGCGCGAACAGCTGCGCGAATACATGAGCGCCAATTATCGCGCCGGTTCGATGCTGCTTATTGCCAGCGGTGCGGTGAACCATGCCGAGCTTGTCACGATGGCGCAGGAAAAGTTTTCTTCTCTTTCTGCTGGCACAGCGGCTGAACCGCGCGGCGCGATCTATGGCGGCAGCGATGTGCGCGTCGCCGAAGATCTCGAGCAAGCGCATCTTGCTTATGCGTTTCCCGGCATATCGAGCAGCGATCCGGATTTCTACGTCGCGCAAGCCTATGTGACGGCGCTGGGTGGGGGAATGTCGTCGCGCCTGTTCCAGGAGGTGCGTGAGAAGCGCGGGCTTTGCTACTCGGTCTATGCTTTTTTACACTCCGCCGCCGACAGCGGCATGATCGGCATCTATGCCGGCACCGGCGAAAAGGAAGCGGAAGACATCTCCGCCGTCATCGCCGGTGAAATGGTCGCGCTCGCCGCCAATGCGACCGATGCGGAAGTCGCGCGCGCCAAGGCGCAAATGAAATCCGGCCTGCTGATGGGATTGGAAAAGCCTTCCACACGCGCGGAGCAGATTGCATCGCACCTCTTCACCTTCGGCCGCGTTCTCTCGGTTGCCGAACTGACCGCGAAGCTCGATGCGATCGATGCCGCAGCGGTGCGCCGCTTCGGCGAACGCGTGATAGCAACCGCGAAGCCCGCGATGGCTGCCATCGGTCCCATCGGCAAGTTCGAAAGCCATGATCGCTTTGCCCAGCGTTTCGGCGCGGGTGTTACCTTGCGTGCTGCCGAATGAATGAAGGCCCCATGGCGTTCATGCGGGGCCTCACATTTCCGGGGGGCCAGCAGCCGGTCATCAAGGGTGACGGAGTCTATCTGCGGTACCCGCGCATGGCCGATTATGTGCCGTGGGCGAAACTTCGCGGCGAGAGCCGTGCATTCCTTGCGCCATGGGAACCGGTGTGGGCGCGTGACGAGCTTTCCAAAGGCGCATTCCGCCGCCGCTTGAAGCGCTACCAGAAAGAGTCGCGCCTCGACACGGCCTATGCCTTCTTCGTCTTTCGTAGCGAAGACGATGCGTTGCTCGGCGGCTGCACCTTGTCGAATGTCCGTCGTGGCGTCACGCAGTGCTGCGCGCTGGGCTATTGGGTCGGCGAACGTTTCGCGCGCCAGGGTTACATGTTCTCTGCCGTGCGCGCGCTTATTCCTTTTATCTTTGCGACCTTGGGGATGCACCGCATCGAAGCGGCGTGCTTGCCGTCCAACGAACCGTCGAAGAATTTGCTGCAGAAGGCTGGATTTCGGCAAGAAGGCTTGGCCAGAGGATATCTGCAGATCAATGGCGAATGGCAGGATCATGCCCTGTTCGCTTTGCTTGAGGATGAAGCACGGTTAGCCTGACCATTGCTTCACACAGAGTCGAATCGGAACGCTGTTTTGCTGAAAAAGCTGATCTTCTTCTTCGCCTGTCTCGCCGCGTCGTGGACGGTCGCCGCTTCCGCAGCGCCGGCGAAAGGCGATGTGAACTTCGCCGACGCGCGCATGATGATGGAGTTGCAGCCGTCGCTGCGTCCTTACAATGCGAAGGCCGGCAAGGAGCCCGACGGTTCGGCCTGGTACATGATGACGGCCGTCAACCAGGCCGACCGGCCCGCGGCGCGCGTGGTCCTTGCGGGTCAGCCGCCCGGCGCAGGCCTCCATTTCCTTCCGCGCCGCGGCAAACCGACGGTGTTGCAAGTCGCCAGTTCCGACGCGGGCGTAACAGTGGAGCCAGCGCGTGCTTTCGGGCGCCACGCTTTTCTCGTAACCATTCCGCCGGCAACATCCGCAACACTTGCCGTGCGCGTCATCAATGCCGACACGCAACCTTCTATTGTCGCATGGACCGTGCCGGCGTTGGTCTTGCACAACAAGCAACTCGCTATTTTTCTCGCTGCCGTCGCTGGACTGATCGCGGCATCCATTGCAATCACGACTGGCGTGGCCATAATGACGGCGCATCAAGCGTCACGCTGGGCCGCGATCACCCTGGTCGCGGTGTTCTGCGTCGAACTCACCAGTGGCGGCGTGTTCGACGCCGGGTGGATGACAATCGTTGGTGGCCCTTACGGTTTTTCCGCAATGCTCTGCGGACTTGCACTCGCTGCCGGTCTCAAGCTCGCCGATCTGGTTGCGCCCGTTTCGGAAGTGCACCCCCGGGCGGGCCGGGTTTTGGTCTGGACCATCCGCGGACTGGTTGCGCTGTGTGCAGCGTCTTTCCTGGGTGTGCCGGGCGCGGCTCTTCTGGTTCAGATCGCCGTCGTTGGCGGCAGCGCAGTGATTGCGGGCTATCTCGTTCATCGCGGCGTGCATGGCGTCCAGGCTGCGCGGGTTGTCGCACCCAGCGCGACCGTCTTCTCTCTGGTCACACTGGCGGCGGCCGTCGTCGCGCTCGGTGGCTTCGTCGACAACCCAGCCGCGCCCGCGATTATCGGCGGTTTCGCGGCGGCGGGCGCTGTTCTCCTCGCGCTCGCAATCGCGGCGGGCGAGGGGATTGCGATACTGTCCGGCATTCGTCCTTCGCAGCTTATTGCTTCGCCACCGCCACCCGTAACTTCGTCGCCGGCTACGAAAGAAAAATCTATGGCGTCGAACCCTGCCGCTTTGTTGGCGATAGGTGCATCCCACCAAGGTGTGTTCGATCTCGATTTCACGTGTGATGTCCTGAATCTATCGCCAGAAGCGGCGGTCCTCCTCGGCTTTTCGCAAGGCGCCCAGACGATGGCGCACGATGCATGGATCGCACGCATCCACGCCGACGACCGCGCTATCTATCGTCAGGCATTAGACGACTATCGCGGCCAGGCGGGCTTGGCCTTTCGTATTGAGTTTCGCGCACGGGCCGAGAGCGGGCGCTATCCGTGGTTTGAACTGCGTGCGACCATGATCGGCGAACAGAGTCCGGCAACGCGTTGCCTTGGCCTCATGGCCGATGTGACCACCCGCAAGGAATCGGAAGCGGCGGTGATGGACCGCACCTTGCGCGATCCGCTCACCGGATTGGGTAACCGTGTTGCACTCATGGAAGAGCTTGAGCAGCTCGGCGATGGCGCGCGGAACGCCGCGTTCGTTCTTCTCGACATCGATCGTTTCAAATCCATCCACGCCAGCCTCGGCGACAAGGGCGGCGACGAAATCCTGATCGCTGTGGCCGAGCGGTTCACCAAGAAACTCGGAACGCGTGCGAAAGTCTTTCGCGTCGGCGGCGATGCCTTTGCCGTGATGGCGACTGGCGGTGCATCCAATGCAGCGGCGCTGGGTGTGGAACTCGTCGATCTCTGCAGCCGGGCCTTTTTGCATCAGGGCCGGGAGGTTTTCGCATCGGCGAGTGCCGGTGCGGTATCCGGCCATGACGCGGAAGATCCGTTCGAGCTCCTCAAAAACGCGGAACTCGCGCTGCTTCAGGCGAAGCGGCAAGGCGGAGCCTGTTCGCGCCTCTACTCACGCGAACTCGAAGCCTTTGCGCCCGGCGATGCGGTCGCGCTGGAGGCGGATCTGCGCCGCGCGCTAGAGCTCGGCCAATTCGATGTCTATTACCAGCCGATCGTTCATCTGCCGGAAGAAAGCGTGGCCGGCTTCGAAGCGTTGCTTCGCTGGCGGCATCCGGAGAAAGGGCTTCTGCTGCCCGACGAATTCATCGGCCATGCCGAGGAGACAGGGCTTATCGTATCTCTGGGGCGTTTCGCGCTGGAGCGCGCGGCGCGCGATCTGGCTGAATGGCAACGCTATTTTCCGCTTGAGCCGGCTCTTAGCGTAAGTGTGAATGTTTCGCGCCGTCAGTTCCGTGACGCGGAATTTGTTTCCCTCGTGCGCTTCGTGCTGGCGCAGAACGACGTCTTGCCTGGAAGCCTAAAGCTGGAGGTAACCGAGAGCGCGATCTCCGCCGGCGCCGACGCAGCGCCCGTCATCTCCGATCTGAAAGCAGCGGGCGTTGGTCTGGTGATCGACGATTTTGGCACGGGGCTTTCGACGCTGGGACAACTCAAGGACATTCCGTTCGACGACCTCAAGATCGATAAGAGCTTTCTCGCGCCGACGGAGACGGGAGACGGGACGGTCATCCTCGGTTCGATGGTCTCGCTCGCCAAAGAATTGCAGCGCAGCGTCGTGATCGAGGGCGTGGAAACCGAAGGCGAAGCCAAACGTGTGAAGGCGACAGGCTGCGATTTTGCGCAAGGCTTCTACTACAGCGTTCCGCTTTCGGCGCCCGACGCGCTGAACTTCATTGCCCATCACTACGGCATGCCCGATGCCGATGCAGAGAATTATTCAGGCGCGTCCGGAATTCGTGGATAACAGGGAAAGATCGATCCCGAGCTTGCGCAGTGCGGCGCTCCATTTTCCGTCCATGTCCGTATCGAAGATGATCTTGGAGTCCGCATCGCAGTGTATCCAACCGTTCAGGCGGATTTCGTTTTCGATCTGGCCCGGACCCCAACCCGCATAGCCGAGCGTAAAGGCGGATTGTTCAGGCCCGTGTCCTTCCGCGATCGCGCGCAGAATATCCAGTGTTGCCGTCAGCGAGATTTCGCTCGTGACCGGTAAGGTGCCTTCGCCGGATTTGTACTCGCTGCTGTGAAGAACAAATCCCCGTCCCGTATCCACCGGACCGCCGAAAAGGATGGGCGAGTCCGGGGCGTTGCTCTTCACCTGGATGTTCAAATTCTTGACCAGCTCCTGAAACCCCAATCCCTCAATGGGCTTGTTGACGATGAGCCCCATCGCACCTTCGGCGGAGTGGGCGCACATGAATATGACGCTTTTTTCGAAACGCGGATCGGACATCCCGGGAAGCGCGATCAACAGCTTTCCTTCGAGAAAATTCGCACCTTCGACGGAACGATCATCCTTCGCCATGCTTTGAAAAATACCACGAGCCGCGCTCGCCGCCATGCCCTTTCCGCCACGGCCGGGCTGGGTTAAAAGCGGCGCCAGTTTCAATCAAAAGGAGAGTTCAATGACCATCAAGGTGGGTGACAAAGTTCCTTCGGCGACGCTGATGGAAATGAAGGACGGCAAGCCGACTCCGGTGACGACCGACGAATTGTTCAACGGCAAGAAAGTGGCGTTCTTTGCGCTTCCCGGCGCATTCACGCCAACCTGTTCCGCCAAACACGTTCCGGGCTACGTTCAGAATGCCGATGCGATCAAGGCGAAGGGCGTGGATACCATCGCGTGCATGTCCGTCAATGACGCCTTCGTGATGGGCGCGTGGGCGAAAGATCAGAAGACCGACGACAAGGTGGAAATGCTTGCCGACGGGAATGGCGATTTCACTCGCGCGCTCGGCCTTGAGATGGACGGCACCAAGTTTGGTATGGGCAAGCGCAGCCAGCGCTTCTCGATGTTGGTGGACAACGGCGTCGTGAAAGAGCTCAACGTCGAAGAACCCGGCGCGTTCAACGTCTCCAGCGCCGACTACATGCTGAAGCAGCTCTAACGAACCGTTTCGATGGCCGCGCGGGCAAGCTCGTCCGCGCGGCTGTTTTCGATATGGTCTGAGTGGCCCTTAACCCAGCGCCAGCTCACATGATGCGGCGCGATTGCTTCTTCCAGCGCCAACCAGAGATCGTTGTTCTTCACCGGTTTTTTGTCAGCCGTTTTCCAGCCGTTTGCCTTCCAGTTTTTCATCCATTTCGTGACGCCATCCATGAGATAGCGTGAGTCCGTGTGGATGGTGACCGTTGACGGCCTGGTCAGCGATTGCAGCGCCCGGATCGCCGCCATGATCTCCATGCGATTGTTCGTGGTGGCCGGGTCGCCGCCGGAGATTTCCTTCTCATGCCGGCCGGACCGCAGGATCGCGCCCCAGCCGCCTGGTCCCGGATTTCCCGAACAAGCGCCATCGGTGAAAATATCCACGCGCGGCGCCGTCAAAGTCCATACTCCGCTGCGCTGTGCACATTGCGATGGAAGCGCAGACGCTTAACGTAATCGCGCGGATCTTTAGGGCGCACCAGCGCTGCGGAATCCGGATTCAGCCAATCATAGAGCCGCGTCAGCAGGAATCGCAGAGCAGCACCGCGCGCGAGAATCGGCAACGCCTCGGCTTCTTCCTGCATCAATTCGCGATGCTGGCGATAGGCTGACAAAAGGCTCTTTCCCTTGGTGATGTTGTAGGAGCCGTCCTGCTCGAAGCACCAGGCGTTGAGCATGACCGCGATGTCAAAGGCCAGCGCATCGTCACAGGCGAAATAAAAATCGATCAGGCCGGATATCTTCCCGTCCATGAAAAGAACATTGTCCGGAAACAGGTCCGCGTGGATAACGCCCACCGGCAGATCGCTCGGCCAGTCTTTCATTTCATCGAGCGTTGACTGGATCAGCGCCGCGAGGCCCGCTTGAACGGTATCCGCTTTCGCCTGCGTATCGCCGGCGAGTTTCTTCCAGCCGCCGACACTTAGCGCGTTAGGCCGCGAAAGGGCGAAGCCGGCGCCTGCGGCGTGCAACTTCGCCAAGGCTTCTCCTGCCTGTGCGCAATGCGCGACATCTGGCTTTCGCAACGATACGCCGTCGAGAAATGTCAACAAGGCAGCGGGCCTGCCGTTCAGTTCGATCCAGTTCTTTCCGTGCTTGTCGCGTACCGGCTGCGGGCAGGCGATCCCGCGCGCGGCCAGATGCTCCATCAGCCCCAAAAAGAAGGGAAGGTCCGCAGCGCTCACCCGTTTTTCGTAGAGAGTGAGGATGTATCCGCCGCGATCCGTCTGGAGATAAAAGTTGGAGTTCTCAACGCCCTCGGCGATGCCCTTGAAGCTTCGCGGACTGCCGATGTCATATCCGGTCAGAAGCTTTTCGAGATCCTCGAAAGAGACGTCAGTATAGACGGCCATAAAGCGTCTCACATCAACGCGCGCGGCACGTTGAATTCGATATTCTCTTGTGTAACGGCGACTTCCTCTACCCCGACGTTGTAACGCATGCTGAAACCGGCGATCACCTCTTCCATCAGCACTTCCGGCGCTGATGCCCCCGCGGAGAGCCCAACGGTTTCTTCCGCATGGACCGAAGACCAGTCGATATCGGCCGCGCTCTGGATCAGCACGGCGTCTCGAGCACCGGCCCGCTTGGCGACTTCCACGAGCCGCATTGAGTTGGACGAATTTGGAGCGCCGATGACGAACACGACGTCCGCTCGCGGTGCGATGGCCTTCACCGCTTCCTGGCGATTGGTCGTGGCGTAGCAAATGTCTTCCTTGTGCGGTCCTGCGATCAGCGGGAAGCGACGGCGCAGCACCGCGACGATTTCCGCCGTGTCATCCACCGAAAGTGTCGTCTGCGTAATGTAGGCGAGCTTCGCCGGATCGATGGGGACAAACCGCTCGGCATCGGCGACGGTCTCGATTAGCGAGATTGCGCCATCCGGCAGCTGACCGATGGTGCCTTCCACTTCGGGATGGCCCGCATGGCCGATCAGGACGATCTGATGGCCCGCGTTGAAATGCCGCCCGGCTTCCACATGAACTTTCGACACAAGCGGACAAGTGGCGTCGAGGTAGAACAGTTCGCGTCGCTCGGCCTCTGCCGGCACCGATTTGGGCACGCCATGTGCGGAGAAAATCACCTTAGCGCCCGCCGGCGCCTGATCCAGCTCATCAATGAACACCGCGCCCATGCGCTCCAGGCGTTCAACGACAAAGCGGTTGTGAACGATCTCATGGCGCACATAGACGGGCGGCCCGAACTTCTGCAGCGCCAGCTCGACGATGCGGATAGCGCGGTCAACGCCGGCGCAAAAGCCCCGGGGCGCGGCGAGCAGGAGCGTCAGCCGCGGCTTGACCTCAGCCTCCCGAATTTGCGCCATACTTCCCATGAATCGCCTGCTTGGACGCGCCACCGTGGCGCCAGTTGAAAAAGGGGCGCGGACGGGCGAAAAGTCAAGCGCAGAGAACCGGTTGCAGCGGTTCACCCCTTAGCCCCAACAGGACATGATGAAGTATTCTCCTTTCTGTTTTGCCGCGATTGCCGCGCTGGCGTTGCTGGTTTCGTCCTGCACGAGCGACAAGAAGCTCCAATATTGTCCCGGCTGGACGAGCGTGCTGGACGCAGTCGTGGTGACCCAGTTCAAACCGGGCGCCGCGCCGGATCCGGCCAACGCGCTCTACACCGCGAAGATCACGAACGTGGACGGTTCATGCACTTTCGACAAGGAGGGCAAGACCGCCAACTCCAGCGTTGACGTGACTTTCACTGCCACGCGGCCAGCGGCGGGTGATGCCGCCACATATACCGTGCCGTACTTTGTGGCCGTCACACAAAGCACCCGCGTCGTCACGCGCAGTGCACGCTCGGTGACGTTCTCGTTTGACGCCGGTTCTACCACCGCCACGGCGGAAGAAAGTGTCGACGACATCGATCTGGTAACCGACGGCACTAACAAGCCTTACGATTATCAGATCCTCGTCGGTTTCCAGCTCACCAAGGAGCAGTACGACTACAACAAGACGATCGGAATCTATCAGCAATGAATTCGCTGAGCGCCGAGCTGACAGCGATCGCGGGCGCCGCGTTCGCGGCTGAAGGGCTTTCGCCCGAGCTTGGCACCGTGCAAGTTTCCGACCGGCCTGACCTCGCGCAATTCCAATGCAATGGCGCGTTGCCGGCGGCGAAAGCCGCAAAGCAGAACCCACGCGCGATTGCAGAGAAGATCACGGCGCGGCTGAAGGCCAATCCGATTTTCTCGAAAGTCGAGATCGCGGGGCCGGGTTTCATCAATCTTGATGTGACCGATGAGGCCGCTGCCTCCCGCGTGGCAGCGATGGTGAAAGACAAAAGCCTTGGCGCGCCGGAAACCGGCAAGGGCAAAACCGTTGTGATCGATTTCGGCGGCGCGAATGTCGCAAAGCCGATGCATGTGGGGCATTTGCGCTCCTCGGTGATCGGTGACTCCTTGCAGCGGCTTTTCCGCGCGAACGGATGGCATGTCGTCAGCGACGTGCATCTGGGCGATTGGGGCCTGCAAATGGGCCAGCTCATCTCCGAGATCGGGCATCGTGGCATAGCGCCGATCTACTTCGACGAGAAATTCACCGGGCCTTATCCCAAGGATTCGCCCGTGACGATGGACGATCTGGAAGAAATCTATCCTGCGGCATCGGCGGCCTGCAAAGCCGATCCGGCGCGACTGGAAGAAGCGCGGAAAGCGACGGCGGAATTGCAGGCTGGCCGTCCCGGCTATCGCGCGCTGTGGGAGCATTTCTTTGCAGTTTCCAAGGTCGGTCTTGAACGCGAATGGGATAGTCTCGGAATCCACTTCGATCTCTGGAAAGGTGAAGCCAGCGTCGAGCCGCTGATTGCGCCGATGATTGCGGACCTTAAAGCGCGGCATATCGCCGAAGAAAGCGAAGGCGCGCTGGTCATTCCGGTGGCGCGGCCAGATGACAAAAAGGAAATGCCGCCGCTGATCCTGGTGAAGTCGGACGGTGCGGTTCTGTACGGAACGACCGATCTTGCGACGATTGTCGATCGCGTGAAGTCGCAAAACCCGGACCTCATTCTCTACATCGTCGACCAGCGGCAGCATCTGCATTTCGAGCAGGTCTACCGCGCGGCGGAGAAAGCCGGGTTGAACGGCAAGGCCAAACTCGAACATGACGGTTTCGGCACCATGAACGGGCCCGACGGCAAGCCGTTCAAGACGCGCGCCGGCGGCGTGATGAAGCTCTACGATCTTATCGCGATGGTGACCGAAGAGGCCGAGAAGCGCCTGACAGAGGCTGGCATTGGCGCGGATTATCCGCCGGAGGAACGCGCGGCCACGGCGAAGATGATCGGCATTGCGACGCTGAAATTCGCAGACCTCTCCAACTATCGGCTGACCGATTACATTTTCGATCTGGGGCGATTCTCCAAGTTCGAGGGCAAGACCGGGCCTTACCTCCAATATGCGGCGGTGCGCATCCAGTCGATCCTGCGCCGGGCGGCGGAGCAGGGCTTTGGCACTGCCGATCCGGTCATCCGCTCGGAAGAAGAGCGCAAGCTGGCGCTGCAACTCTTGGCGCTTCCCGATGTGATGGCGATAGCCGAAGCGCGACGGGCGCCGAACCTGATCTGCGACTATGTCTTCAACCTGGCGCAGGAATTCAGCCGATTCTATTCAGAGTACCATATCCTTTCCGAAACCGACGCGGATTTGCGCGCCGCACGGCTGGGGCTTTGTGCGCTGACACTGGAAACATTGCGCAAGGGCTTGGATCTTCTGGGCATCGAAATCCCGCCCAGAATGTGAGCGAATCGGCGCAAGTGGCCGGTTTTCTTTGACTCCCAATCCGCCCTCCCTATATTGCCAAGCAACGGGCCATCCCGCCGTGAGGCGCGCCATCCCGGCCATACATTCGATCCCTCGCGGGAGACATCCTCGAAAAGAGGAGGCCGAAGGAGCAACCGCCCCGGAAACTCTCAGGCAAAAGGACCGCGAAGGAGATGAACTTCTGGAAAGCAGGGCCGCCGGTGGGGCGGCTCTCACCGAAGGGGTAATCCGGCGATAGCGCCGGGGAAATCTCTCAGGTCCCATGACAGAGGGGTGCAAAGTCCGGTTTCGCCGGATCGCGCTCTATCAACTTCTGTTTGTGGACCCGATGACCGGCAGCGAAGAAACACTCCGCAAGACACCGCTCCATGCTTTGCATGTCGAGCTTGGCGCCAAGATGGTGCCATTCGCCGGCTATGACATGCCGGTGCAATATCCGACCGGCGTTCTCAAAGAACATCTGCACACGCGCGAGAAGGTGGGGCTGTTCGACGTCTCCCATATGGGACAGGCGTTCCTGGGTGGCGACAATCCGGCCAAAGCGCTGGAGCGCGTCACGCCGGCCGATGTGCAGGGCCTGAAAGAAGGCATGCAGCGTTATGGCCTGCTGCTCAACGATCACGGCACGATCATCGACGATTTCATGTTCACGCATCTGGCGGGCGAGAAGGATCTCTATCTTGTCGTCAATGGCGCGACCAAGGAAGGCGACTTCGCTTATATCGCGGAGAAGCTCAAAGGCATCGCCATGCTCACACCGAAACCGGACCGCGCGCTGCTCGCGTTGCAAGGACCGGCGGCGGGCAAAGTGCTGGAGAAACTGTCGCCCGGCATCGACACGTTCACCTTCATGCATGTGCGCCGCGCGACGGTCGCCGGTTGCCCAGCCATCGTCAGCCGTTCCGGCTACACCGGCGAAGACGGTTTCGAGATTTCGCTCGAAGGCAAGGATATTGAGAAAGTCGCTCGCGCGTTGCTGGCCGATCCGGATGTTCTGCCCATCGGGCTTGCCGCGCGCGATAGCCTCCGCCTCGAAGCGGGGCTTTGCCTTTACGGTCACGACATCGACGAAACGCGCGATCCGGTGGAAGCCAATCTCGTTTGGTCCATCGGCAAGCGTCGCAAAATGGACAAGGATTTTCCGGCCGCCGAAAAGATCATGGACGAAGTGTTCAACGGCACCAAGACCAAGCGTGTCGGCATTCTTCCCGTCGGCAAGGCGCCAGCGCGCGAAGGTTGCGAGATCGCGGACAAGTCCGGTCGCATCATCGGCAAGATTACCAGCGGCGGCTTCGGCCCGTCGCTGAACGCGCCTGTCGCGATGGGCTATGTCGAGAGCGCTTTCGCGCATGACGGCACCGAAGTCGATCTGATAGTCCGCGGCAAACCCAATCCGGCGCGCGTTGCGCCCATGCCATTCGTTCCCAACCGCTACAAACG
Organism: Rhizomicrobium sp.; assembly: GCA_036488415.1. Classification (GTDB taxonomy): domain Bacteria; phylum Pseudomonadota; class Alphaproteobacteria; order Micropepsales; family Micropepsaceae; genus Rhizomicrobium. Next base: position 42,782 of record DASXHQ010000119.1, on the reverse strand, counting down.
CGCAACCGCCTAAGAGGTCATCATGAGCGAAGTCCGTTACACCGATCAGCATGAATGGGTGAGCCTCGACGGCGATACCGCGACGGTCGGCATCACCAAACATGCCGCCGAACAGCTTGGCGATGTGGTGTTCGTCGAAGTGCCGGAAGCCGGCCGCAAGGTCGGCGCAGGCGGCGAAGCGGCGGTCGTCGAAAGCGTGAAGGCGGCGAGCGATGTCTATGCGCCGGTTGGCGGCGAAGTCACCGAGGGCAACAAGGCGCTCGCGGATGAGCCCGCGAAGGTCAACGCCGATCCGGAGGGCGACGGCTGGTTTTTCAAGCTCAAGGGCGTGAGCAAGGACGAGTTCGCCAAGCTGATGACCAAGGCGCAATACGATGAGTTCGTGAAAGGTCTCTAATTCATGCGTTACCTCCCCCTCACGCCGGATGACCGTTCGGCGATGCTGAACAAGATCGGTGTGGACGGCATCGACCGGCTGTTCCGTGACGTGCCGCATTCCGCCGTCGTTCAGCGCAGCATTTTCGATTTGCCGGATACTCAGGGCGAACTCGGCGTCGAGCGCGCGCTGACCAAGATGGCGGCGAAGAGCAAGGTGGCGGGATCGTTGCCGTTCTTCTGCGGCGCGGGCGCCTACAGGCATCATGTGCCGAGCGCGGTGGATCATCTGATCCAGCGGTCCGAGTTTCTCACCAGCTACACGCCTTATCAACCGGAAATCGCGCAGGGCACGCTGCAATATCTGTTTGAGTTCCAGACGCAGGTGGCATTGCTCACCGGCATGGAAGTGGCCAACGCCTCGCTCTACGACGGCTCGACCGCGACTTGCGAAGCCGTGCAGATGGCGCAACGCATCACCAAGCGCGGCAAAGCCATTCTGAGTGGCGGTCTACATCCCCATTATGCCGAGACGGTGGAAACCGTCGCAGGATTGTCCGGCACCGTCACGCGCAGCCCGGTTACGCCCGGCAAGGCGGAAGACATCATCGCGTTGATCGATGACCAGACGGCCTGCATTGTGGTGCAAAGCCCAGATGTGTTCGGCCTGATCCGCAATCTCAAACCCATCGCCGATGCAGCGCATGCCAAGGGCGCTCTCTTGATCGCGGTCGTCACCGAAATCGTATCGCTCGGCCTGATCGAACCGCCGGGTGCGCAGGGCGCGGACATTGTGGCGGCGGAAGGCCAGTCGCTCGGCGTCGGCCTGAATTTCGGCGGGCCTTATGTCGGGCTGTTCGCGACGCGTGAGAAATTCCTGCGCAACATGCCGGGGCGTCTTTGCGGCGAAACCACGGATGCAGCCGGAAAGCGCGGCTATGTGCTAACGCTTTCCACCCGCGAACAACATATTCGCCGCGAGAAGGCGACGAGCAATATCTGCACGAACTCTGGTCTGTGCTGTCTGGCATTCACGATCCATCTGTCGCTTCTGGGCGAAGAAGGCTTGTCGCGGCTGGCACGGGCCAACCACGCGCGGGCGTCAGCGCTGGCGGATCGGCTGGCGGACATCAAAGGTGTCGAACTCGCGACGCAGGCTTTCTTCAACGAGTTCACCTTGAAGCTGCCCAGGCCAGCCGCGTCGGTTGTCGATGCGCTGGCGGAGAAGGGCATCGTCGCGGGCGTTCCGGCCTCGCGCCTGCTGCCGCATGACAAGGATGTGCGCGATCTTTTGATCGTCGCCGCAACCGAAACCAACACCGATGAAGACTGCGATGCCTTGGTGCATGCGCTGTCGGAGGCCGTGGCATAACCATGAACAATCAGGGACGCCCCACTGCACCGGGCACTGTTGAAGATAATGAACTGCCGACCATCTCCGGCGATCGCGGGCTTCAGCACGAAGTCTCGCTGATCTTCGAACTCGGCCGCCCCGGCATGACCGGCGTGGACATTCCCGAAGTGCAGATGAGCGATGCGCGGCTCGGCGGGTTGCGCCGCAAGGGGCCGGTGGGATTGCCGGGCCTCAGCGAGCCGGAAGTCATCCGCCATTATGTGCGGCTGTCGCAGCTTAACTATTCCATCGACGCCGGGCTTTATCCGCTCGGTTCCTGCACGATGAAGCATAATCCGCGCTTGAATGAGAAGATGGCGCGTCTGCCCGGTTTCGCGGACGTGCATCCGCTGGCGCCGCAACAGACGGTGCAGGGTGCGTTCGAGGCCGTGAGTGAGTTGATGAGGTGGCTCACCACGCTCACCGGCATGCCCGCCGTCGCGATGTCACCCAAAGCGGGCGCGCATGGCGAGTTGTGCGGCCTGCTCACCATTCGCGCGGCGCTGGAAGCGCGGGGCGAGAAGCGGCACAAGATTCTGGTGCCATCCTCCGCACACGGAACAAACCCGGCAACGGCGGCGGTGGCCGGTTTTACGGTGCAGGAAGTGCCTGCGACCGAAGACGGCCATGTCGATGCCGATGCGCTGGAAGCGGCGCTCGGTCCGGATGTGGCGGCGATCATGCTGACCAATCCCAACACTTGCGGATTGTTCGAGCCGCGCATCAAGGAAATGGCCGACGCGGTTCACAAAGCGGGCGCTTACTTCTATTGCGACGGCGCGAACTTCAACGCCATCGCGGGCCGCGTGCGGCCGGGCGATCTGGGCGTCGACGCGATGCATATCAATCTCCACAAGACGTTCTCCACGCCGCATGGCGGCGGCGGGCCGGGCGCTGGCCCGGTGGTGTTGTCGGCGGCGCTGGCACCCTTCGCGCCGCTGCCGCTGCTCGTCCATGACGGCAATGAGTTTCAAATGATCGAACATGCGGACGAAGCCAGCGATGGCGCTAAGCCGTTCGGCCGCATGTGCGCCTTCCACGGCCAGATGGGCATGTTCTCCCGCGCGCTCACCTACATGATGAGCCACGGCGCGGACGGCATCCGTCAGGCGAGCGAGGATGCGGTGCTATCCGCGAACTATATTCTGGCCTCGCTCAAGGATGTGATGAGCGCGCCGTTCGGCGAGGGTCCGTGCATGCATGAAGCCTTGTTCGATGACTCGTTCCTCGAAGGCACCGGCGTCACCACGCTGGATTTCGCCAAGGCGATGATCGACGAGGGCTATCATCCGATGACAATGTATTTCCCGCTTGTCGTCCATGGCGCGATTCTGATCGAGCCGACGGAGTCCGAATCCAAAGAGTCGCTCGACCGCTTCATCCATGTGCTGCGGACCATGGCACTGGAAGCCAAGGCCGGCCAAACCGCCCGCTTCGAAGGCGCGCCGCGCCTTGCTCCGCGCCGCCGCCTCGACGAAACGGCAGCAGCCCGTAAGCCCATCCTGCGCTGGAAGCCGAAGGAACTGCCGCAGGCGGCAGAGTAAAAAATAACCCCGGCGGTACATCCGCGCCGGGGCCAAGTGCCATTCGGAGGGTACCAACAAAAATTCGGTGTTCAGGTGCAGATGTGGGCTTTGAGGCCCGTAGGCACCTTGGTGTCCTTGTCGCTGCAGGCGGAGTCGAGCTGGGCCTGCGTCAAACCTTTGGTCTTGGTTAGATCGGTCCCCTTGAAGGAGGTGATCGAAAGCGTGGCGCCGGTGAAATCGGCGTTGGTGAGGTCCGCGTGCGCCAGGTTCGCGCCGGAGAGATTGGCGTCGCGGAACGAGACGTTGGTGAAGTTCGCATAGGACATGCACATCAGGACCGCGTGAACGTGCGAGAAATCCGCGCCTTCGAGGTTGCCGTTCTTCACGCAGGTGTTGTCGAGATTCGCGCCCGCCAGCATGCAATGCGGGCAGTCGTGGTTGCCGGCCTTGATCGAGTCCACCGCCGTGCGGTCGGGCGCGGTGTAGCTGATCGGGATCATCTGGGCAGGCGCGGAGGCGCCGAGGCCGAGGATCAGGGTGAGGCCAAGGAAGGCAGAGGCGAACATGGGCAATGTTCCGTTTCGGGTCGTCTGCTCCTGAAGGTCGCAAACCCCGTGCCGCTTTGAATTCTCCCGCTTCTCCTCGTTTTTCTGTCCTGGCCGGGACGCCGTCCCGAATTGAACGTCGATTTTTTCGATTCCGAAACGCGCGAAACTCAAGATGTTGTAGTTGGGACCGGCGCCGCGCATTTGAAGTCGCGTTTTTGGACTTCTGTTTCCCCGCTCGCCACCCGAATTGAATTGAAAAAATCGAGGGTGGGGGGAGGGGGCATGCTCTATTCCCGATCAACTATCTGTCTCCCTTGAACAATCATCGAAATAGAGACGGGGTTTGCGGGTTGTTTGTCGAAATTTCGGTTTTTTGGAAGGTTTCGCCTTGTGACGGGTTCTTCGATTTGCCCCACATCTTGATAGTTGTTTTCACACTTGGCGGTGTACCCCCCTCCCTCTCCCCCCTTCGCTCGTTTGATGAAGGGCGCAACGCAATTCGCTCCCGGAAAGCCTCTCTTTCCAGTGGTTCGGCCGCGAATGGCGAATAGAACATAATAAGAACCTTGCATCTCGCCGTCAAGCCCCGAAGGGGCGGCGACCGCAAAAAAACACACGCAAGGATCGGGTCGAAGCGAGACAGGCCGCGGCGCATACCGGGGGGCAATCACCGTTTCGAGGCTTCCATGTCTTTCCACTTCCAGGGTCTTTCTTTCGATCAATTCGCGCCGCTGTTTGCGCTGTCCGATGCCGAGTTGGAGGCCAAAGGCTTTCGGCGCATGGTGGCGGGCGAGGGCGATACCTTTCCGTGCCGCATCTCGCTCGAAGACGTTGCTCCTGGCGAGGAGCTGCTCCTCATCAATTACGAGCACCAGCCCGCGCATTCGCCCTATCGCGCGATCGGGCCGATCTTCGTGAGCAAACACGGCGAGCGCTTCGACGGCCACGACGTGCCGCCGGCGCTGCGCACACGGCTGTTATCGCTGCGCGCCTATGACAAGGACGGCATGATCGTCGATGCCGACGCGGTGGACGGCGACAAGACCGAACCCGTGCTGGAGCGCCTCTTCGCGCGCGACGACACGGCTTATGTCCATGTGCACTACGCCAAACGCGGCTGCTTCGCGGCGCTTGTGGAGCGGGCAAATTAAATCACCTCCCCCTTGTGGGGAGGTCGGAGAGCGAAAGCGATCCGGGTGGGGGGTATCGTCGAGCGCGGTCCCCCCACCCGAAAAATTCTTCGTGTCCGTTCGCTGTCGCTCTCGGACGTCAGAATTTTATCGACCTCCCCACAAGGGGGAGGTGATGTTAGGCGCGTCACACAACTAAGCAGGAACGTAGGCCAACCGGATCACGTCCTCGCCAATTCGGTCGCTGGCGACGAGGCGGAGTGGCGGGCGGGGGCCGGTGAAGAATGGTTTGCCGCCGCCGAGCACGACGGGGTGGAGATAGAGCCGATACTCGTCAATAAGGTCCGCGAGGCTTCCCGCCAACTCTGGTCCGGCGACTTCGATCTCTCCGGTGCGTTCGGCCTTCAGCCGCCGGATTACGGTCTCGATGTCATCGGTGACGAGGGTGGCGTTCGGGCCGACCGATTTCAGCGAGCGCGATACGACCCATTTCGGTTGGTCTCGCCACGCCGCCGCGAAGTCGCGCTCCTCCGCGCCCCATTCGGCAGAGTCTTCGTCCCAATACCGCATGATCTCGTAAATGCGCCGGCCGTACACACTGCCCGTCAGGCCACGCACTTGCTCTATGAAGTGACGAAAGAGGACGGGGTCGGGCGCAAATTTGTCGTGGTCGATGTAGCCATCGAGGGACTGGTTCATTCCAAAGACGAACTTCGCCATGCTGCAAATCTCCACCTTGGGTTTTCAGAATAGCTTGAGCCGATGTAATTTGCGCGGCTTTTGCTTTCGTCGAATACTTATTCGTCATGGCCGGGCTTGTCCCGGCCATCCATTAGCTCAAGTCATCGGCCTCTGGAAAATGGATGGCCGCCACGAGGGCGGCCATGACGATTTTGGTTGGGGTTGTTCTGTTTTTTATTTCGGTAGCAGGTTGAAATAGGGCTCGGCTTCCTTCAGCGCGCGCGCATAAGAGGGGCGGGCTTTCAGGCGTTCGAGATAGGCGAATGCGTTCGGATGCGTCTTCTCGAACGGCGTCTGCATGTTGCCGTAGAACAGCGGCGGCGCCGCGGCGCAATCGGCCATCGTGAAGGCGTCGCCCATCACCCATTGCGACTTGCCCATCATCTGTTCCAGCATGTCGAGCGCGGTGCGATACATCTTTTTCGCATCCTCCACGCCGAAGGGATCGCGCTTGTCCGCGGGGCGGATCTTGTCGCCGTTGATTTTCTGCATCGGCGTGTGGAGATAGTTGTCGAAGAAGCGGTCGGCCATGCGCACCCGGCGGGCGAGGTCGGCGTCGTCCGGCACCAGCTTCACCTTGCCGGGATAATGCTGCGCGAGATATTCGATGATGATGGTGGCTTCCGGCACGAACCAGTCGTCGCGCGCCGTGTCCTTCAGCACCGGGAATTTGCCGATGGGCCACAGTGTTTTGAACTCCTCCCACACTTTGGGATCGGTTTTGGCCGGATCGCCCACGAGCATGAACTCGAACGGCGTGTCGTTCTCGTAGAACGCGATCAACGCCTTGTGACAGTAAGACGAGAGGGGATGGGCGTAGAGTTTGAGGGTCATTGCTTGGCCTCGGGGGCGGGATGTTCGCTGAATTCGGCTTCGATCTGGAAGTTCACAAGATCGCCGACCCCCATCTTCGAACCCTTGGGCGGCACGCCCATGCCGATGCCGAAATCGGAGCGGTTGAGCGATCCGTGCGCCGAGAAGCCGACGCGCGCGCCGCCTGGATCCATCGGCATCTTCGCCCAGCCGCCATTGAAGGTGGTATCGAGCGTCACCTGTTTGGTGATCCCATGCAGCGTGAAATCGCCGGTGACGAGCGCCTTGTCCGGCGCGGTCATCACGATCTTGGTGGATTTGAACGTGATGTTCGGGAATTGCAATGCGCTCAGAAACTGAGGCCCGTGGAGCTGATCGAGAAAACCCGCCGGCGGATTGTCGTGGGTCAGCGAATTGGGATCGATCGTCGCTTCGACAGAGCTGTTTGCCGGATTTTTGGGGTCGAGCGTGAGCTTGGCGTCCCAGCTCGCGAAGCGGCCCGTCCAGTTGGAGAAGCCAAGATGGCTGACCTCGAAGATCAGGCTCGCATGGGCCTTGTCGAGCGAATAGGTCGTGGCTGGAACGTCTGTGACCGCTGGCTTGACCGTGCCTTTCGCATCGGCCTGAAGCGATGCGGAGATCAGAAGGCCTGCGACAGCCGCGCCAGCGACATAGTGAATGGATTTTCTCATATTTCTCCCTCGGAATTTTTTGTTGTGGTCATCTCGCCGCCACGCGGCCACAACTGGACCATCATCGCCACATGGACGGCGAAGATGGCGGTCATGGCCGCAATGGCGACGAGCGTGTGCATAATGATCAGGCCAGTTTTCCCGCGAACATCGCATCCAGCTTGTCGAAGCTTTGCGTCCAGCCGGCTTCCATGCCTTGCAGCATGAAGACGACCTGCGGCTGCGTTCCGCTGGCGACGGTGTGGAACGTCATCTTCGTCTTGCGGCCCACTTCCTCGAAGGTGACGGTGGTGAGGCCATTGAGGATGACGTTGTCGTCCGCATCCACCGCGTTGTTGGTGAAGACGAGGCGCTTGGGCGGATCGACTTGGCGGAACTCTCCGCGCATGGGTGCATCGCGAAAGCCCATCGCCTTGGCGATTTCGTCATTGGCGCGCATGACGACATAAATCTCGCCGCCGACACGGGCATCGCATTTGCAGATCGGATTGGTGAAGCCTTGCGGGCCGAACCATTCCGCCAGCATCCGCGCATCCGTCCATGCTTTGAAGACCAGATCGCGCGGCGCATCGAACACGCGGGTGATGCTAAGTTCGCGGCTGTGCAGTTGTGCATCCATTGTTGTTCTCCCATTGCCCGTGTTGCATTCAGCCCATCGGCTTGGAATTGACCACCATCCAGGGCGTTCCGAAACGGTCGACGACCATGCCGAATTTGTGCGCGAAGAACGTCTCTTCCATCTTCATGGTCACGTTTCCGCCTTCCGACAGCGCCTTGAAGATGCGTTCGGCTTCCGCGGGCGTATCGACGTTGAGCGCGACATTCATGCCGGCCGGCTTGGTGTAGCCGTGGTTGAAGGTGTCGGAGGCCATGAGTTCGGTATCGCCGATCTTCACGTAGGCATGGATGACCCAATCCTTCTCCGGCGCTTTCGCATCCTTCTGCATGTCACCCTGACGCATGATGTGAAGTCCAGTGCCGGGGAAGGTCTTGGCATAGAACTGGAAGGCTTCGGCGCAGTTGCCGTCGAAGTTCAGATACGCATTGGCTTTCATGGTTCTCTCCTTCAGTGCTTCGGGTTGAACGATGCAACGAGCTGATCGAGCAGGCCGTTGGTGCCTTCTTCGCGGCTGCCATTGTCTTCATAGCCGTCGACGAAAGCGTGCTGCTCGGTCACCACCAGACGGGTGCCTTTGCCTTTGGGCTCGAAGTCGATGGTAGCGAGCGAGGTGGAGATCTTCACACGATCGAGAAACATCTCGTAGACATAGATGATCCGCTCGTTCGGCTTGATGTCGAAATACTGCGAGCGGAATTCGTGGTGGCCGCCGCCGGGGAATGTTCCGGCAAGCGTATCCTTGCCACCGACGCGGAAATCCATTTCGCGCAGTCCTTCTTTCGCCTGCGGGCCGCCGAACCATTTCTTCTTGCCTTCCATCGTGGACCACGCCTGAAAGACGAGAGACGGCGGCGCATCGAATTTGCGTTCGAGGGTGAAAGCGCTGTGAACGGTTGGTTTGAACGTCATGGTCAGTGCTTCAAAGTTTTCAGATAGGCGTCGAGCGCGTTCATGCTGCCGCTCCAGCCCTGGGTCATACCGTCATGCGCGCCGTCGAAGGTGGCCTGTTCCTCGGCGGTCGCGTTGTAGGCGCGCCACTCGAGATGCAGGGTGGTCTTGCCGTCCTTTTCCGTTAGCGTCGTGGTGGAAATGGTTTCCAGCGGCCATGTCGGCGCCAGGGGATGGCGCGTCTCGCCCTTGTCGGCATCGGAGAAGGCGACGATGACGACGAGCTTCTCCGGCGGCACGATCTCCTTGAACGTCCACTTGCCCCACATGACATCGCCGTTTTCCATCCTCATGCCGTAGTGGAAGAGCCCGCCGGGCTTGAGGTCGACCGTCGCATGGGTGAGCTGACCGGTGGGACCCATCCAGTGTTTCAGATGCTCGGCCTGAGTCATCACCTCCCACACAAGCTTGCGCGGCGCGTCGAAGGTGCGGGTGAGAACGAACGGTTTTGATTCAGCCATTGTAGGCCTCCTGAAGTTTGGCGATGTCGAGCTTCTTCATCTGCAGCATCGCTTTCATGGTGCGGTCCGAGCGCGTGCGATCGGAATCAGCCAGCATCTTGGGCAGTTGCTCCGGCACGACCTGCCAGGACAGGCCGAACTTGTCCTTGAGCCAGCCGCAAGGACCTTGCTCGCCACCATCCGCGATGAGCCGCTCCGAATAGTAATCCACCTCCGCCTGATCGCGGCATTCGATGGAAAAGGAGATCGCTTCGCTGAATTTGAAGAGCGGCCCGCCGTTCAGCGCCTGGAAGGGATGGCCGTCGACTTCGAACTCCACCACCATCACCGAGCCTGGCTTACCGCCGTGTATCTCCTGGCCTTCACCGCTGTAACGCGAGGTACGCGTGATCTTCGAATCCTTGAAGATAGCGCAATAGAACTTCGCGGCGTCCTCTGCTTCGCTGTCGAACCAGAGGCAGGGTTTGAGGCTTTTCAGATTTTGCATGGGAGTTTCTCCTTCTTATGCGTGGACAGGGAAAGGATCGCGCCAGGCGTCCAGCTCGTTGAGCTGGTCATGCCAGCGGCGGATTTCCGGAAACTCGTCGATCGGAATGTGCGCCTTCTCCGCATAGGGCAGCGTGACGGCCACCGAGAAATCCGCGATGGAGAGCTTGTCGCCCACCAGCCATTTGCGGCCTTTGAGGTGTTCGTTGAGGATCGCGCCTGTGGTGCGGAACGTCGCCTGCGCTTTCTTGACTTCGGCCTCGTCCACCGGACCGATATTGAAGCGCGGTTTGATGACATATTCGAAATAGAGCGCGCTGCCGCCGGGATTGAACTGATAGGCGTTCCAGCTCAGCCAGCGCATGATCTCGATCTGCCGTCCGTCCTGCGGCCACAGATCGGAGCGCGTCATCTGCGCCAAGGTGCAAAGGATCGCATCGGCTTCCCAGATCGAACGCTCATCGTCCGCCAAGGTCGGCACCTTGCCGTTCGGATTGAGCTTTAGATACTCCGGCGTTTTGTGCTCGCCTTTGTTGAGGTGCAGATAGACGAATTCGACCGGCGCTTTCAGATAGCGCGCCACGGCGCAGGCTTTGCGCGGCATCAGCACGTCGGAATAATAGAGCTTCATGGACGGGCTCCCGCGGCCAGGTAATCGGCGAGGCGGTCGAAGGAGCTGTTCCAGCCGCCGATATGGCCGTCGCGGTTCGACGTGGTGTTGAAGACCGACTGGTAGAACTTCATCAAAGTCTTGCCGCCCTGATCTTCCAGCAGAACCGTGACGATTGTTTCGAAGGTCTCGTCCTGTTCGTCACGCTTGTCCCACTGAAAGGTGTAGACGAGGCGGGAGGGGCGCTCGACTTCGAGATATTTGCCGCCCTGCCACAGATCCTGTTTGCCTTCGGTCGAACGCAGGCAGCCGCGCCATTTGCCGCCAACGCGCACATCGGCTTCGAAGGACGCCGCGGGATAAGCCTTCGGTCCCATCCAGTTGATGAGGTGCTCTGTCTTGGTGAAGGCGTCCCACACCATCTCGCGCGGCGCATCGAATGTGCGCTCGATGACGAGCACGCGATCCTGCGGCTCCAGCCGGATGCTATTTGCGGCGCTTGCGGACATTCTTCTTCTCCTTGGATTGGAGTTCCTTGAGATAGCTGTCGAGGCGGTCGAAACGCTCGTTCCAGAGCTTGCGGTAGCGCTCCAGCCATTCGTCGATGCTCATCAGCGCCTGCGGTTCGAGCTTGGCGGGGCGGTACTGCGCCTCGCGCTCGCGGGTGATGAGGCCGGCGTGCTCCAGAACCTTCAGGTGCTTGGAGACCGCCGGCAGGCTCATGTCGAACGGCTCCGCCAATTCGTTCACCGAAGCTTCGCCCAGCGCCAGGCGGGCGAGGATGGCCCGGCGCGTCGGATCGGCGAGGGCCGAGAAGGTTTCGGAAAGGCGGTCGGTGGTCATTCGTATTAAACCGTTCAGTTAATTAGCTGTCCGGTTAAGTACGCGCGGAAATCCAATCCGTCAAGAGGAACCCGATCACGATTTTCTGTCAGTCGGCCGTCGGCCGAATTTCTTCACTTCCTCGAAGCGGTGATGGTCGCGGATACGGGCGTTGAACCACGCGCCCTTGGACTTGGCTTCGAGGAATTCCGCGTATTCCTTGGGCGTCACGTTGAAATAATCGTAGGTGCGGCGGCTATCTCGAAACGTGGCGCGCAGGACCTTACGTTCGTGGTCATAATGCACGGCGAGCAAGGCTGCGGAGTCGAGCACGGGCATGAGCCAATAACGGCTCAGCGGCGCTTCGGCTCCGCAGGTCAGCCGTTGCGCGGCCCGTGATTGGCTTCCGTCTGCTTGAGCAGATCGGTCAGCGCGCGCACTTCATCGGTGAGGCGCATGATTTCCAGCTCGCGCATCTGGTCGAGCTTCTGGTGGAGCGACTCGATCTCCAGCTCGGCCTTGATGTTGATCTTGTAATCGTTTTCCGCCGCCTGCCGGTCGATATCCTGCTGGCGGTTCTGGCTCATCATGATGAACGGCGCGGCGTAAGCCGCCTGAAACGACAGCGCGAGATTGAGCAGGATGAATGGGTAAGGATCCCAGTGGAAAATCCACGCCGTCACATTCGCCACCACCCAGAAGAACAGGATCGTGGACTGGATGATGATGAAGCGCCACGATCCCATGTTGGAGGCTACGGTGTCGGCGATCTTCTGGCCCGTGGTGAGCTGGTCCCGCGCCAGTTCCAGATGCTCATGCTTGGCGCGCTCGCCCTGGCGCAAGGCGCGCAGCTGATGCAGCAGCGCGATTTCTCTTTCATGCAGACGATGGCCGACGCTCGACAATGTGCTCATCCATGCCCCCTTTGCAGCCCCGGCTGCGACTCCGGGACAGAATAGGGCAAATCCGGCGAGATGTTTACGGCGTCAGCCGGGGAATGAGCGTTATTTCACGCAGCGGGCGCGCAGGTGGACGTGCTCGGTTTCGCGCACCTTGCCGCCTCGTTCGGTGAGAACCAGCGCGATTTCCTCGAATTCCGCCTCGATGCAGTCTTCATCTTCGAGTTCCACCATGTGGCTTTCGATGACGTGACCATCGCGGCCGATCACTTCGACAAGCTGTCTGGGCATGGGTGTTTTTCCTTCTTCGGCCCCGGTTTCGAGTCTATCTGATTCGCTGTTCGCCAAATCCCACAACCGTCATGGCCGGGCTTGTCCCGGCCACCCATGATCTCCTTGCGAGACAGCGCGTATGGGTGGCCGCCACAAGGGCGGCCATGACGAATGTGGAAGAGAGAGAAACGAAAAGGGCGGAGACTTTCGCCTCCGCCCTTCGGTTACGCCCCGTGTGATCGGGATCAGGAACACCCGCTCGTCGAGCCGCAGGTGTTGCACTTCATGCAGGTGCCGTTGCGGACCAAGGTGAAGTTTCCGCATCCGCCGCAGGCGTCGCCTTCGAAGCCTTTCATGCGGGCTTCGGCGGCGCGCTTGGCGGCGAGTTGCCGGGCTTCGGCGTCGCGGCTGAGCGTGGTCTGCGTGCGGTGGATCATGCTGGCGCCGATGGCGCTGACCATTTCACCGACCGGGTTGCTGTTCGCTTCGGCCAGCACGCTGGCCCGGATTTCCGTCAGCGTGTCGCTCACGGTTTCGGCCAGCAGCTCTTCGTCCTCATCCGGCTCATGGACGTGCAAGTGCGCATGCTCGTGATGGTCGTAGTCTTCCATCATCTTGGGCGCCGCGCCGCCCTTGAAGACGGAGAAGCTCTTGAGCTGGCCGCGCGTGAAGCCGGTGGAGGCATAGCGCGCGATCGGCACTTCCTTCGGCGCGCCGCCTTCGCTCATGCCGCCGCCCAAATCTTCGTCGGCATGCGGCTGCACATGGGCCAGATCGTTGCGGCCCAGATAGCTGACCGCCAGTTCGCGGAAGATGTAGTCCAGAACCGAGGTCGCGTTTTTGATGGAGTCGTTGCCGATCACCATGCCCGCCGGCTCGAAGCGGGTGAAGGTGAAGGCTTCCACGAACTCCTCCAGCGGCACGCCATATTGCAGGCCGATGGAGATGGCGATGGCGAAATTGTTCATCAGCGAGCGGAAGGCGGCGCCTTCCTTGTGCATGTCGATGAAGATTTCGCCGGCGCGACCGTCTTCATATTCGCCGGTGCGCAGATAGACCTTGTGGCCGCCGACGATGGCTTTCTGGGTGTAGCCCTTGCGGCGGGTCGGCAGCTTCTCGCGTTCGTGGTTCGCGGCCACCCGTTCGATGATCTTCTCCACAATGCGCTCGGTGACGACCGTGGTGCGCGCGGTCTGCGGCGCCGCGGCGAACTCCTCCGCCTCATCTTCCTCGTCGTCGAACTGTAGAACCTGCGACGCGAGCGGCTGCGAAAGCTTGGAGCCGTCGCGATAGAGCGCGTTGGCCTTCAGCGCCAGCTTCCAGGAGAGCAGGTAGCTCTCGCCGCATTCCTTCACGCCCGCATTGTTGGGCATGTTGATCGTCTTGGAGATTGCGCCCGAGATGAAGGGTTGCACAGCCGCCATCATGCGGATGTGGCTTTCGACCGACAGCGACCGCGTGCCGATGCGGCCGCAGGGGTTGGCGCAATCGAAGACGGGCAGGTGCTCCGCCTTCAGATGCGGCGCGCCTTCCAGGGTCATCGCGCCGCAGACATGCAGGTTCGCGGCATCGATCTCGGCGCGCGCGAAGCCCAGGGTCTTGAGCATGTCGAAATCGGGCGCGTCGAGGGCGGCGGCGTCGATCTTCAGCACATCGGTGCAGAACTTCTCGCCGAGCGTCCACTTGTTGAAGACGAAGCGGATGTCGAAGGCCTGTTCCAGCGCGGCTTCGACCTTGCCGATCTCAACTTCGCCGAAGCCCTTGGCCTTCAGTGCGCCATGGCTGAGCGCGTTGGAGCCTTCCAGCGTGCCGTGGCCGACCGCATAGGCGACGATGTCGTCGATCTGTGCCTGCGTGTAGCCCAGGGTGGCGAGTGCTTCCGGCACGCAGCGGTTGATGATCTTGAAGTAACCCCCGCCTGCCAGCGTCTTGAATTTCACCAGCGCGAAGTCCGGCTCGACGCCCGTCGTGTCGCAATCCATGACGAGGCCGATGGTGCCGGTCGGCGCGATGACGGTGGATTGCGCATTGCGGAAGCCGAAATCCTTGCCCATCGACAGCGCGCTGTCCCAGGCGCGCTTCGCGGCTTCGGAGAGATCGGCCTGCGCGATGGCTTCATGGTCGAGCGGCACAGGCGCGATGGCCAGCTTCTCATAACCGCCCGCTTCGCCATAAGCGGCGCGGCGGTGATTGCGGATGACGCGCAGCATGTGATCCTTGTTCGCGGCATATTCCGGGAACGGGCCCAACTCGCCTGCGATCTCGGCGGAGGTCGCATAGGACACGCCGGTCATGATGGCACTGATTGCGCCGGCAATCGCGCGGCCTTCACGGCTGTCATAGGAAATGCCGGCCGACATCAGCAGCCCGCCGATGTTCGCGAAGCCAAGGCCGAGCGTGCGGTAGTCGTAGGAGAGTTGCGCGATTTCCTTGGACGGGAACTGCGCCATCAGCACCGAAACTTCCAGCACGATGGTCCACAAACGCACGGCATGTTCGAACGCCGCGACATCAAAAGTTTTGACGCCATCGCCTTTCCTGAACTGCATCAGATTGAGCGAGGCGAGATTGCAAGCCGTGTCGTCCAGGAACATGTATTCCGAGCACGGGTTGGAGCCGCGGATTTCGCCGCCCGCCGGGCAGGTGTGCCAGTCGTTGACGGTGGTGTGGAACTGGATGCCCGGATCGGCGCAGGCCCATGCGGCGTAGGAAATCTTCTCCCACAGGTCGCGCGCCTTCACCGTCTTGGCGATCTTGCCGTCGCGGCGCGAGGTGAGATTCCATTCGCCGTCGGACAGCACCGCATTGAGGAATTCGTCGGTGACGCGGACGGAGTTGTTGGAGTTCTGGCCCGAGACGGAGAGATAGGCTTCCGAATCCCAATCGGTGTCATAGGTCTTGAAGTCGATGTGCTTGTAGCCCTGCTTGGCGAAGCTGATGACGCGCTCGATGTAGTTGTCCGGAATCATGGACTTTCGCGCGGCCTTCACTTCGCGGCGCAGGGCAGGGTTCGTCTTGGGATTAAAGCAATCGTCGCCCGCGCCATCGCAGTTCACGCAGGCTTTCATGATGGCGGCGAGGTGCTTCTCGGCCAGTTTGGAGCCGGCCACCATCGCCGCCACTTTCTGCTCTTCGATTACCTTCCAGTCGATGAAGGCTTCGATATCGGGATGATCGACATCGACGATCACCATCTTGGCGGCGCGACGTGTGGTGCCGCCCGATTTGATGGCGCCCGCCGCGCGGTCGCCGATCTTGAGGAAGCTCATCAGGCCCGACGATTTGCCGCCGCCCGACAGCTTCTCGTTCTCGCCGCGCAGGCTGGAGAAGTTCGTGCCCGTGCCGGAGCCGTATTTGAACAGGCGCGCTTCGCGGGTCCACAGATCCATGATGCCGCCTTCATTCACCAGATCGTCGGAGACGGACTGGATGAAGCAGGCATGCGGCTGTGGATGCTCGTAAGCGGAAAGCGATTTCGTCAGGCGGCCGCTTTGGTAATCCACATAATAGTGCCCTTGGCTCGGGCCATCGATGCCGTAAGCCCAGTGAAGCCCGGTGTTGAACCATTGCGGCGAGTTCGGCGCGGCTTTCTGCGTCGCCAGCATGAAACACATCTCGTCGAAGAAGGCGCGGGCATCCGCTTCCTTGTCGAAATATCCGCCCTTCCAGCCCCAATAGGTCCAGGTGCCCGCGAGGCGATCGAAAACCTGCTTGGCGGAGTGCTCGCCGGTGCGCTCATCGCCGTCCGGTTCCTGGCGCCACAGCCATTCCGGCACGTCCTTCTCGGCGACTGGCTTCAACTTCGCGGGGATTCCGGCTTTGCGGAAATATTTTTGCGCGAGCACGTCGCAAGCGACCTGGCTCCACTCTTGGGGAACTTCGATGCCAGTCTGGCTGAACACCACAGAGCCATCGGGGTTCTTGATCTCGCTCGAGACGGTGCGGAACGCGATGCCCTCGTAAGCGGAGTGGCCTTCGGTGGTGAATTGGCGACGAATACGCATGGAAATCCCCGGCGGTCTGATTGTTGGCCCCTGTGCCCTCTGATCCGGCCAACATTTCGGAGTCGACTATTCCTTCGCCGGGGGCGCGTTAGCGCAGTGGCTGCCCCGGACGTCCGATAGTGGTTCGTCCTAGATGTTGTGCCGCGATCAGCGACAGACCCCAAATGTGAACCGCGATATGGGCGATGACAAGATAGAAAGTGGTAAACACGGTCTTAACCACCATATCTTGTGCTGTGCACAACTGCTATTTTGCCCGGTAAACATCGTGTCAAGCGGTTAACGGGGACGCGGACTCAAAATATTTTTGGGTTCCGCAAGCGCGATCCCCAATTCATCCACATCCCTGTCCGGGTCTGTCACGCCTCTGAAACGAATTTCATGCGGAAGTTCGAGTCGAAGCTCCTGCGCCTTTCGCCACAATGGCGCTCTTGGAAGCGGTTACTTATATTGCGCGCGCACGCGAATCTGGTGTCTGGACCGATGGCCTCGTTGAAGTCGCTTTTCATAATGATCTTCGCCTGGTGGCGCAGCGCCACGCTCGGCACACTTCTCACGACCTGGCTCGCTGGCCAGCCCGTCGGCACCGACAAGTTCGGCAACCGCTACTATCAGACCAAAGACGGCAAACGCCGCTGGGTCATCTATAACGGCACCGTGGAAGCTTCGCGCGTTCCGCCGGACTGGCATGGCTGGCTACATCACACCTTCAAGGAGCCGCCGACAGTGAAAGGTTTTCCCACCAAGCCGTGGGAGATGACGCATATCCCCAACCAGACCGGCACCGACAACGCGCTGCGCCCGCAAGGCTCGCTCGCGCGCTCTGGCGAGCGCCCGCCCGCGACCGGCGACTATGAAGCCTGGACACCGAAATAATGTCGAACAACAACACCGTTGAAACCCTCATCGGCGCCATCGTGGTCGCGGTGGCCGCGGGCTTTCTGTTCTTCGCCTATACCAGCACCGGATCGGGCAGCGTTTCGGGTTATGACGTGACCGCGCGCTTCTCCAGCGCCGACGGCATCGCCAACGGCACCGATGTGCGCCTGCACGGCATCAAGATCGGCACGGTGTCGGGCCTGTCGCTCGATCCGAAGACCTATTACGCCATCGCGCATCTTTCGATTCGCAACGATGTGAAGGTCCCGGACGATTCTTCGGTGAAGATCACCTCCAGCGGCTTTCTTGGCAGCAACTACGTGGCCATCCAGCCCGGCGGCAGCAACAAGATGGTGGCGCAGGGCGGAGAGTTGACCAACACGCAAGGCGCCGTCGATGTGATGGGCCTGATCGGCCGCGCGGTGATGGGCGGCGGCAAATGAAGTTCGCGGGCATTCTTTCCGCTTCTCTGGTTATGCTTGCCACGCCTGCGGTTGCGCAAACGGCGCAAAGCAACGTGGCTTCGCCGGCTCCATCGAAACCGACAGCAGCTGTCGCGAAACCGGGAGAGCCAGCGAAGCCGGGTACGACGCCCGCGCCGACGGCTCCCCCGGCATTCGTAGAGCCTTCTTCCCCATACAAGGCGATTACGCCGGCGCCCGCCGCCGCGCTCGTCATTCCGCAGCCCTACAATCCGATGGCGAAGGTGGAGTTGGCGGCGCTGAACACGGCCATCCCCGGCAAGGACGGCGTCAAGCGCATGATCATCATGCGCGGTCTCGACAAGATCACAGGACGCCCGGCCAACATTCTGGCGCCCGTGGGCGTGCCGGTGCATTACGCGACGATGACGATCACCGCGCGTTACTGCTATTCGACGCCGATCACCGAGCCGCCGGAGACCACGGCGTTCGTGCAGATCGAGGACCATCGCCCCGATCAGGATGCCAAGCAGGTATTCTCCGGCTGGATGCTGGCGTCGAGCCCGTCGCTCAACGGATTGCAGCACCCGCTTTACGATGCCTGGGTGATCAATTGCGCGACCAACCAGCCCGGCCAGCAATTGCCGCTGATTGCCTCCACGGAGAAGGTCAAGGCGACGTCGCCGGACGCCACATCCAAGGAAGCGATGCCGGAATTGCCGGAAGGCTCCGGGCAGTAGAAATCCGCATCGCGCGCCAGCGCCGCGGCCAGCAGCTCCAGATAAACGTCGCGCGGAATCTCGATCGCGCCGAATTGCTGCAGATGGCTGGTGATGAACTGCGCGTCCAATAGCCGGAAGCCACCCACCTTCAATCGCGCTACAAGATGGGCCAGCGCCACTTTGCTGGCGTCACGTTCGCGGCTGAACATGCTCTCGCCGAAGAACGCCGCGCCGATCTTCACGCCGTAGAGTCCGCCGACGATCTTGCCCTCGCGCCAGCATTCCACGGAATGCGCGTGACCTTTTTTGTGAAGTGCGGTGTAGAGCGAAAGGATCTCGTCATTGATCCAGCTTTCATGCCGGTCCGGTGCGGGCGCGGCGCAAAGCTGCATGACCTCGCGAAAGGCGGTATCGATCCGAACGGTGAAGCGGTCACTCTTGACCGTGCGCGCCAGCCGCCTGGGCAGATGGAATTTGTCGAGCGGAAAGATGCCGCGCGCATCCGGCGATACCCAGAAGAGGCTGGGATCGTCGCGCCGCTCCGCCATCGGAAAAATCCCGGCGCGGTAGGCCTGCAGCAGAAGTTCGGGCGTGAGACGCGGCGCATGCATCCGAAGATAATAGCGCCTGTCTCCCGCCCGTTGTTATTATTTCCGATTGATCGCCCAGGGGCCCGGACCGGCCGCGGCGATGTAAAGGAAGACAAAGCAGAAGAGGATCGCCTCGCCGCCGCCATTGTTGGCTGGAAGCAGGCCACCATGGGGCACGTGATACATCCAATAGGCGGCGGCCATCTCGCCAGCACCGATGAAGGCCGCGATGCGGCTGAACAGGCCCAAGGTAATCAAGGCGCCGCCCACGAGTTCTATGGCTCCTGCGACCATGAGGAGAGGCGGGAGGTGGTCGAACATCGCGTTGTGCGGAAAGCCTAGAAGCTTGGATGTTCCATGCTCCAGAAACAAAAGTCCGGCGACGATCCGCAGGATACTGAGAAGCATGGGTGCATATTTATCGAGAAATGACATGGCGGTTCCCCCTGTCGTTGTGGAGCGACAATAGCGCGAGTCGGCTAGACTTCGACCGTCGCTGCGAGCGGAACCTGCGTTATGTCTGAATCCGGTATTCCGAAACGACGGCCAAGGCATTGGCTGGAATATGTTTCCACGGCTTTCGCCGTCGTTGTTTCGCTGATTTCGCTGTGGGTCGCGATCGAGACGGAGCGTGCGAACCGGCAAATGGTGGCGGCGTCCTCGTGGCCGATGGTGACGGTTGATAGCAGCAACGTGGATGCCCAAGGCCATTCCGTTCTGCTGTTCCGCGTCACCAATGCCGGGGTCGGGCCAGCAAAGGTCCGCAGCTTCGAATTGTTTTACAAAGGCAGGCCGGTTACGGGCGCAGTGGCCCTCGTTCGCACTTGCTGCAAGCCGGACTTCACCCGGTCGCCGCCGGACGAGAACGACCCGCAGGCATTCTTCATTACCGGCGGAGTTCCCAACAATGTGATCCGAGCGGGTGAGATACATAACTTTATCCAGATGGGGCTTGGTGCAAAGAACCACGCTGTCTGGAGTGCGCTGAACACGGCGCGCAACAACGACATCACGTATCGCATTTGCTACTGTTCGGTTTTCGATGAGTGCTGGATCAACACGGTGAAGGAGAGAAACCAGCTCGATCCCACGCCGGTCGATAAATGTCCGGTGCCGAAAGTGCCCTATACCGAGTAGTCAGCCGCTGAATCGCATCCAGGCGATATAACGGCGAAGCTGCTTGGTTGTGACGCTGCCGATGGCGGCCATTTCGGCTTCGAAGAAGCGCAGGATATTCGCAGCAAACCATTCGACGGCGCCAGCCGCGCCAGCTTCGATCTCGGCCATACGCGCCAGCGGCAGGCGCTCGCGCGTGGCGATCAGATGCGCGGCATAACCTGCTTCCTGAGGTGACATGGCCAACCTTCCGAATCGCCGGAAAGGATAGGCCTCGCAGATTAAGCTTTTATTGCTGCGAAGAGGTTACCGGGCGCGATGGCGTTCGAGGAAATGCTCGAGCCAGTGGATGTTGTACTCGCCGTTAATGATGTCCGGCTCGCGCAGCAGTTCGAGGAACAGCGGCACGGTGGTCTCGATGCCGCCCACCACCAGCTCGTCCAAAGCGCGGCGCAAGCGCATCAGGCATTCGTTGCGGTTGCGGCCGTGGACGATGAGCTTGCCGGCTAGGGAATCGTAATAGGACGGCAGGCGATAGCCGTCATACATGGCGCTGTCGAAACGCACGCCGAGGCCGCCCGGCGCATGAAACGCCGTAATGGTGCCGGGCGAAGGCACGAAGGTGAACGGGTTCTCCGCATTGATGCGGCATTCGATGGCGTGGCCGGCGAAGGTCACGTCTTCCTGCTTCAATTCGAGCGCGCTGCCGGCGGCGATGCGAATCTGTTCGCGTACGATGTCGATGCCGGTGATCGCTTCCGTGACGGGATGCTCGACCTGTAGGCGCGTGTTCATCTCGATAAAATAGAAATTGCCGTCCTCGAACAGGAATTCGATGGTGCCTGCCCCGAGATAGCCAAGCTTCTTAAGCGCCTTCGTCACCACCGCGCCGATATCGTCGCGCTGTTTGGCATTGAGCGCGGGCGAGCCGGCTTCTTCCCAGACCTTCTGGTGGCGGCGCTGGAGCGAACAATCGCGCTCGCCAAGATGGATCACATGGCCGTGGCTGTCCGCTAGCACCTGGATTTCGATGTGGCGTGGCTTCTGGAGATATTTCTCCATGTAAACCTGATCGTTGGCGAAAGCGGTTTTCGCTTCCTGCCGCGCGGTCGCCAGCGCCAACGGAAGGTCCGCGGCCGACTGCGCCACCTTCATGCCGCGACCGCCGCCGCCGGCCGTCGCCTTTATGAGGACCGGATAGCCGATCTTCGCCGCGACCGACGCTGCATCCGCGTCGCTCACCGCGCCGCCGGAGCCGGGCACCGTCGGAATGCCGACTTCTTTCACAGCCTTGATGGCGGTGATTTTGTCGCCCATCATGCGGATGTGATCGGGCGTTGGGCCGATGAAGGTGATGCCGTGCTCCTTCACGATCTCCGCGAAGCGCGCGTTCTCAGACAAGAAGCCGTAGCCGGGGTGGATCGCTTCCGCGCCGGTGATCTCGCAGGCAGCAATGAGCGCGGGAATGTTGAGATAGCTTTGCGCCGCGGGCGGCGGGCCGATGCACACGCTTTCGTCTGCCATGCGCACATGCATGGCGTTGGCGTCGGCGGTGGAATGCACCGCGACAGTGGAGATGCCCATCTCCTTGCAGGCGCGGACGACGCGAAGCGCGATCTCGCCGCGATTGGCGATGAGAACTTTGTCGAACATCAGGAGATGATGAGCAGCGACTGGCCGAATTCGACCGGCTGGCCGTTCTCGATGCAGATTTCGGAAACTTTGCCGCCGCGTGGCGCGAGGATGGGATTCATCGTCTTCATCGCTTCCACGATCATCAGCGTATCGCCTTCCTTCACGGTGCTGCCGACGGTGACGAAGGGAGGTTTGCCGGGTTCCGGTGAGACGTAGACGGTGCCGACCATCGGCGACGGCACGGCGTTGGGATTGGGGCCGCTGGGTTTGGGTGCTTCAGCGGGAGAAGCCGCTGCGTGCGTGGCAGGTGCATGGGCGACAACGGGCGCGGCCATCTGCGCGACGCCACCGCGCGCTACGCGCAGGCGAACACCGCCCTGTTCGACTTCGATTTCCGTCAATCCGGTTTCGTCGAGCAGATCGGCAAGTTCGCGGATGGTGTCGGACTCGATGCCGACGCCTTTCAACTTCTTGCCGCCCGTCATGCGCTGTCCCAGATCCTTGACGTCTTTCATATTCATTCTTTTTCTTCCTTGAGAAGCGCCACCAGCGCATCGACCGCGAGCAGATAGCCGTTCGCACCGAGCCCGCAGATCAGCGCGTCGGCAGCTTCTGCGATGAAGGAGTGGCGGCGGTATTGCTCGCGCTTATAGGGGTTGGACAAATGCACCTCGATCAGCGGGTGGTTCACCGCACGGCAGGCGTCCAGCAGCGCGACGGATGTGTGCGTGTAGGCGCCCGCATTGATGATAACGCCGCAACCGGTCGTTCGTGCCTCCTGAATCCAGTCCACCAGTTCGCCTTCGTGGTTGGACTGGCGGAAGGCGACGGTCAGGCCATGCGCCTTGGCGCGGGCCTTCACGGCCTTTTCGATGTCAGCCAAGGTTGCGCGGCCATAGACCTCGGGCTCTCGCGTCCCCAGCAGGTTGAGGTTCGGGCCGTTCAGGACATAGATCGGGAAGGTTTTGGAATTCTGGGCTTTTCGGGCCAAGGGGACTCCGGCGAAGCGGTGCGTGGGGAGGCCTTATAATGCCCCTTGGCGCGAGGGGAAACCTCTGGTTCGGCCCTAGGTTTATTGACTTCCGGATGAGGTTGGGGACCATCCCACCCGTCCCAGGGGTGCCCCGGGTGGCCGGATCAAGTCCGGCCACGGAGGCTGAGACCGCGACCAGCGGAACCCGCAGAACCTGATCCGGCTCGTACCGGCGTAGGGAGCGGATGGCCAAAGCGCCGGCGCTTCCGTTTTTGAAAGAGGCGAATATGGCGCTCCAAGTCACCGTCAACGGCGAAACCCGCAGCTTCGAGACCGCGCTCAACGTGCGCGGATTGCTGGCTGCGCTGGGGCAGGACCCGGCGAAGGTCGCGGTGGAGCGCAATCTGGAGATCGTGCCGCGCTCGCAATATGACGCGGTGGTGGTCGGCGAAGGCGACAAATTCGAGATCGTGCATTTCATCGGAGGTGGAAACGCTCCCGTGGAACCGCCGCGGGTGGACAAGCCGTTCGTCATCGCGGGCAAGACCTTTAAGTCGCGCCTCATCATCGGCACCGGCAAATACAAATCCTATGAAGACAATGCGCGCGCGCTGGAAGCGAGCGGCGCGGAGATCGTGACCGTGGCCGTGCGCCGGGTGAACCTCACCGATCCCAGCCAGCCCAAGCTGGTCGACTTCATCGATCCGAAGAAGGTGACGTATCTACCGAACACCGCGGGATGCTTCACGGGCGAGGAAGCGGTGCGCACCTTGCGCCTCGCGCGCGAGGCGGGCGGGTGGACTCTCGTAAAGCTGGAGGTGCTGGGCGAGAAGAAGCTGCTTTATCCAGACATGCTGGAAACCCTGCGCGCCACGGAGATGCTCACCAAGGAAGGTTTCCAGGTGATGGTCTATTGCAGCGACGATCCCTTGATGGCCAAGCGCCTCGAAGACATGGGCGCGGTGGCGATCATGCCGCTGGCGGCGCCCATCGGCTCCGGCATGGGGCTTCAATCCACCGTCAACATCCGCATGATTATCGAGGATGCGAAAGTGCCGGTGGTGGTGGACGCCGGCATCGGCACGGCGTCGGACGCCGCGGTGGCGATGGAACTGGGTTGCGACGCGGTTCTCACCAACACAGCTATCGCACACGCAAAAGACTCGGTGATGATGGCGCGGGCGATGAAGCTGTCGGTCGAAGCGGGAAGGCTGGCCTGGCTCGCGGGCCGCATGCCGAAGAAAGCCTATGCCGATCCTTCGAGCCCCCTGAGCGGGCTTATATGACACGAGCCGTTGCGCTCGCTCTGATCGCCACCGTTCTCGCTGCTCCGGTTTGCGCGCAGGACGATGCGATAAAAACCATCGCCTATGCGCGCTGGATCGATATCGGGCCTGGGCGCAGCGTGGCGCAGTTGAAGCCCGCGGAAATCGCCGAACAGCGGCGCTGCGAGAACTGGACGATGTATTTTCAGCCATCCGGCGAAGGCATCGCGCAGACCTTCGTCGCCGGTATGACGATGAGCAACGCCTATTCGAAGGTTCAGGTCTCGCATCTAGCTGGCGAGACGATCTTCATCCTTTCACAGAAGGGCAGCAGCAAGACGATGGATACGCTGCATCTGTCGAAGGACGGAAATGTACTGACGCAGATCTCGCCGCCGTTCCGCCCGCACACCTATCTGCGCTGCGCGGAGGCGCCGAAGAAGCCCTGACTATTTCTTCGCCGTCTTCTCAATCCAGTCCGCGAAGCTGTGCATGATCTTGGTCAGATATTCGCGCTTGGTCTGGTCTTCGATCTCACCCTTGTCGTTCACCAGCGTGTTCGATCCGGCGATGTAGGCTTCCGGCTGTTGCAGCACCGGCATGTCGAGAAAGACGAGGCTCTGGCGCAGATGCTGGTTCGCGCCGAAGCCGCCGATATTGCCCGGCGAGTTGGAGATCACGCAGGCCGGCTTTCCGCTCCATACACTGTGGCCATAGGGCCGTGAGCCGACGTCGATGGCGTTCTTCAGACAGCCCGATACGGAGCGATTGTATTCCGGTGTCACGAACAGCACGGCATCGACCGGCCGCACGGCATCGCGGAACTCTAACCATTCCGGTGTCGGATTCTTCTCAGTGTCTTCGTTGTAGAGTTGCAGATCGCCGATCTCGATCAGCTTCAGATCAAGCGTGGGTTTGGAAAGCGGAACGAGCGCATTCGCAAGCTTCCGGCTGAAAGATTCCTTGCGCAGGCTTCCCACGATGACGGCGACATTACGGGCCATGCGATCCTCCTAGCTATGTTCGGCCGCCAGCTTGGAGAGGAGCGTATCGTTGATCGCGCCTTCGCGCATCCGTCCATTGACGATGAAAGCCGGAGTTCCATCGATTTTCGCGGCGAGGGCCAGATCGTGCGCCGCCTTAATGGAAGCATCGACGGACTTGTCCATCATGTCTCTTTTGAGCTTATCCGCATCGAGGCCGGCCTTGCGCGCCACGGAGAAGATGAGGTCTGGCGTCGCCAATTCCTGCTCATTCATCAGCGCGAAATAGAACTTCAAATATTTGTCGGGCTGTTTGCGCGCGGCGATCGCGGCATGCGCGGCCACGATGGAATTCGGTCCTTTGATCGGAAATTCAATGAAGGCGAAGCGCGTATCCCTCTTGTGCGCGTCGTAGAATTTCTTCACCGCCGGCAGCGAGGCGCGGCAATAGGGGCAGTTATAGTCGAAGAACTCGACCAGCGTGGTCTTGGCGTCCGCAGGTCCGGTGACGAAGGCGAGCTTGGGATCGAAGAACGCCTTAAGCCCGACTTTGTCCACGGCGGTCTGACGCGCGGCGTCTTCCTGCACGGTCTGGTCCGACTGCATCTTGTTCGTCATGTCGACGAGAATTTCGGGATTGCGCATGAGGTAGTCATGGATGCGCGCATCCGAGGCTTCCCGCGACACCGGCAAGGCGCCTGTCGACGCCATGACGAGCACGATGACCACGGCTATCGCCGCGCCGCCAAGCCCGCCCAGCGCGGCGAGTTTCCAATTCTCGGCCATAATTCCTCTTTCGGTGTTCAGCGCCGCTGCGACTGCGAGCCAGCGGCCGCCAGAATGTCATTGGCGTGCTGCCAGTCCATGGAGCCTTTTGCAAGCTTGACGGACGCCACTTGCGCAAAATGCGCCGCGCCGCGCATGTCGCCGCCCTGATAGTGCAGTTCCGCCGTGGCGAGATCGGCCATCGGTTTGTTGTTCAGATCGCTATAGGCTTGCGCCAGCTCGTACCAGGCAAAGGTGTTGGAATTTTCCTGAAGCAGCGCGGCCTTGAGGTTGATCAGCGCAGGCTGGGCGAGCGCCGGGTTCTCCGTCGCCAGCTGTGCGGCCGCGAGGCTGACACGCAGAAGCGGCGCATCGGGCATCAGGTCCACCGATTTCTGATAGGGCGCGATGCCTTTCATGGGCTGGCTCATCTCGACATTGATCTGCCCCAGCAATTCCCAAAAATACGGGTTCTTCGGATTGGTCGCGATAAGCGCGTTGGTTTCCGAAAGGGCCTTTTTCATGTCGGGTTGGCGGAAATAGGCCATCGCACGGGCGTAAAGCGCTTCGTCGCTATTGTCGCTCAGCGGATAGCGCACAAGCACGTCTTCGGGCTTTGAGATGTAGCCTGCGAGCTTAGCCTGGATCATGTGGAATTCTTTGATGTTCTCCGGTGTGTCGGGCACATCTTTGTAAGGCGAGGCTTCGACCTCTTGTTCCAGCAGATCGATACGGTCGCGATCGGCGGGGTGATCGGAGACGAATTCCTTGTTGTAGTAGGCAGAGCGCGCGTTCTCATCGGCGAATTTCTCGAACACTTCCACCATGCCGCGGCCCGACTGGTGCGTGGCGCGAAGGAATCTTTGCCCCATCTGATCGGCGGTGGCTTCCTGCACGCGGCTGAACTCGAGGAATTGCGACATCGCCACCTGTTGACCAAGCTGGATCGCGCCCATGCCGGCTTCTCCGGCGCCCATCGCCATCGCGGCGATGCCGACCGCCATGCCGATCAACATGGGAATGCTCGCCTTCTGCATCGCGCCGGCGTCGCGGATCATATGCCCGCCTGCGATGTGGCCGGTTTCGTGCGCGAGGATGCCGATGATCTGGTTCGGCCGCTTCAACTGCATGAGCGTGCCGGTGTTGATGAATATGTCCTCCTCGTTTCCGGCGATAGGGCTCTGCGTGGCGAAGGCGTTGATTTCCGGGTCCTGCACCAAATAGAGGTGCACAGTGTCCGGGTCGATGCCCGCCGCTTTCAGGATCGGCACCTCATAGCCGCGCAACACGCGCTCGATCTCGGTGTCGCGCACGACGTCTATCGACTGCGCATGGGCGGACTGCATGGTCGCGCCCAGCAATGCAAACGCCGTCGCCGAAAAGAAACCGGCGGTGCGCCAGAAGCTTTTTTGCAAAACTGTCACGCGCGCAAATCGCGCCAGCGGGTTGCAATACGCCAAGGCTTGAATTCTCCTTCACCCCGCGCGAACCCCAAGGGGACGGTATGTACCGCCCGGGCGAACGTCAATAAAGGTGGGGCTTCAGTAACCATGCAGAACCGAATCTCCCATCTGGCCTGTTTTGGCGCTGCCAGCGTTTTTGCGATCATTGCGGCTTGTTCATCCGGCGCTTTCGCCGCTAGCACCCTCCAGGGCGGATATGTGGCGGGCGACGAACCCACCGCCGTGCATGTCGGTGCGCGGATTCTGCACGAGGGCGGCAGCGCCGCCGACGCGGCCACGGCCATGTTTTTTACGCTCGCCGTGACCTATCCGGTCGCCGCGGGGCTCGGCGCGGGTGGGATTTGCGTGGCGCACGATCCGGCGAGCAACACGAACGAGGCGATTGAATTTCTGCCCCGTGACACGGCGGGCGGCGGCGCGTTTGCGATGCCAGGGGCCGTGCGCGGCATGGCGACTTTGCAGGGCGCCTATGGACGCTTGCCCTGGCAGCGCGTGATCGTATCCGCCGAAGGCGACGCAGCGACCGGATTTCCGATTTCCGCCGCGCTCGGGTTCCGGATCAATTCCGCGCTTGCCACCATCCGTCTCGATCCCGCGCTCAGCGCGGAATTTCTCGACGCGGCGACCAATCCGAAAAAGATAGGGACCGTCGTTTCCAATCCCGATCTGGCGACGACTTTGTCCGCCATCCGCACACAAGGCGCTGGCGGCTTCTATCGGGGCAGCGTTGCGGAGAAGATTGCGGATTATGCCGTCTCGCAAAAAGGCGGTCCTTCGCTTGCAGAACTGAACGTATATTCCGATGCGCGGGAAGCCGCATCGTCGTTCAAGGCGGGAAACCTCATAGTCTATGGCGCGCCGCAGCACACTGGCACGATGGCATATACGAGTGCCATGATTTCCAAATTGGTGGGACCGGATGGACAGCTTTTGGCGCCGGGCAATTTCGTCGCCGCTATCGCGCAAGCGACGAAACAATCTTTGGACCAGTTCAAGATCGCGAGTCTGCCGCAGGATCTGGGTGCGACGGGATTTGCCGCCGTGGATTCCAACGGCGAAGCAGTGGCCTGTGGCGTTACGATGAACGGACGGTTTGGTTCGGCCCATACGGTTCCGGGAACGGGCGTGACCTTTGCCGCAGCGCCATCGAGTGGACAGGCCGGCCTTTCCGCCGCTTTCCTCTCGCCGATGATCGCAACCGATGGCGGTGGCGCGCTGGCGCTGACGGCTGTCGGCGCGGGTGGCCCCAACGGCACTGCATCGATGTTCTATGCGCTGTTGCGCAAGGGCCTGCAGACAGACGGACCGGTGGCGCGCAGCACGGGCATGGCGCCTTACAACACGATCGACGTCATCGCCTGCACGGACGATGTGTGCGTACCGGCATCCGATCCCTCCGGGCCGGGATTAGGGTTGGCCGTCAGCCTTTCGAACTGAACGCGCGCTGCCACCAGCCCTTTTTGGCCGGAGCGTCCGATGGTGTCTGCGATTCCGCGGCGGGCTGTGAAGCACTGCTTCCCAGCGACCACACCGGCGCGGATTCCGCGTTCGGCTTGGCGACCATCGGCTCGTGCGTCTCATCCGGCACGATCACGTCGTTGTCGCGCACGCTGGCGTCCACCGGAACGCCTTCGAGGTTGTTCGCGTAACCCTGCTGTTGTCCGAAACCTTCGCCATCGCGGCGGCCGCGGCGCCCGCGCCGGCGACGGCGGCGCTTGCGTCCTTCGCCTTGCTGACCTTCACCGTTCGACGCGAAGCCTTCCGTGTGGTGCTCGCCCGCATGTTCGCCGTTCGCAGATTCAAATTCGCTTTGTGGAACGGGCGCGGCGGGGATCGGCTCTTGCAGCGTATTTGGGCCACGATCGCGATTACGGCCGCGTCCGCCGCGGCGGCGGCGCTTGCGCTGGCCGCCTTCGCCATTCTCGCTATGCGGGCGCTGTTGCGGCTCGCGGGATTCGGGAGAGGCTGTCGCTTCTTCGCGCTCTTCGTCGGCTTCTTCGACTTCCTCGACTTCTTCTTCCTCTTCGATCTCCTCTTCCTCGATGTCCTCGGAAAGATCGGTCGGCGTGGCGAGACCGGCTTCGATGGAGACGGACGGGCGATGCGGCCGGTCTTCCGGTGAACGCTGCGCCAGGCGCACGATCTCGAAGGCGCCGGTCATAATATCGGAATCTGGCTCGAAGCTGACCGCCATCGCATATTCGGTTTCGACGCGAGCAAGCTCCAGGCGCTTCTTGTTGAGCATGAAGATCGCCACATCCGGTGTGACCTTCACGCTGATCGCCGACGAACGGCCGCGCTGGCCTTCTTCCTCGATGCCGCGCAGCACGCGTAGCGCCGTGGATTCTACCGAACGCACGATGCCCTGTCCGCCGCAATGCGGGCAGGTGACGGTCGATCCGGCGACGACACCGGCGCGCAGGCGCTGGCGCGACATTTCCATCAGGCCGAACTGACTGATCTTGCCGATCTGTACGCGGGCACGATCGTTCTTCACCGCATCGCGCAGGCGCTTCTCGACATGGCGGTCGTTGCGGCCGTCTTCCATGTCGATGAAGTCGATGACGATGAGGCCCGCCAGGTCGCGCAGGCGAAGCTGACGCCCGATTTCGCTGGCAGCTTCGAGATTGGTCTTGTGCGCCGTCTCCTCGATGGAATGCTCGCGCGTGGCGCGGCCGGAGTTCACGTCGATGGCGACGAGCGCTTCGGTCTGGTTGATGACGATGTAACCGCCAGACTTCAGCGTCACAGTTGGCTGGAACATCGCATCGAGTTGCGCCTCGATATGCATGCTCTGGAAAAGCGGAACACCGTCTTTGTACTGCTTCACGTTCTTCGCATGGCTCGGCATGAGCATGCGCATGAAGTCCTTGGCGTTCTTGTAGCCTTCGTCGCCCTCGACAACGATTTCCTCGACATCTTTCGTGTAGAGATCGCGGATGACGCGTTTGATGAGGTCGCCTTCTTCGTAAACGCAGGCCGGCGCGTTGGATTCCAGCGTCAGCTCGCGGATCTGATCCCACAGGCGCAGCAGGTACTCATAATCGCGCTTGATCTCGAGCTTGGTGCGCGATTCACCCGCCGTGCGGATGATGAGGCCCATGCCTTCGGGCAGTTCCAGCGCGGCTGCGGCGGATTTCAGGCGCTTGCGGTCGGCGGGGTTGGTGATCTTGCGGGAAATGCCGCCGCCGCGCGGCGTGTTGGGCATCAGCACGCAATAGCGGCCGGCAAGCGAGAGATAGGTCGTGAGCGCCGCGCCTTTGTTGCCGCGCTCTTCCTTGACCACCTGCACCAGCATCACCTGGCGGCGCTTGATGACTTCCTGAATTTTGTAATGCTTGCGGCGCAGGAAGCGCTGGCCGGAGCGCTTGCTCTGCAAAGGCTGCGCAGGCTGATCGCCTTCGACCTGCGGCTGTTCGCCATCTGCGAAGGATTCCGCCGCGGCCTGCTCGTCCACGATGCCCTGTTCGGCTTCGGCATTCGGATCGACAATGTGGGATGCTTCGGCGGGGTAGGGGTATTCATGTTCCTCGCCATGCTCCTGCGCCTCGGGGGCTTCGCCAGCTTCGGAGAGAGTCTGCTGATCGACGATACCTTCTTCGGCTTCCTCGCCGGCAAGGTGTCCGAGCGGATTTTCGTCGTCGCGGCGATGATGCGCGTTGTCTTCTTCTTCTTCTTCTTCTTCTTCTTCGTCGTCGTCCTGTTCGTCAGCGCCCAGATCGGCCTGCGCGACATCGAAGCCGGCCTCGATTTCGCTTTCGGCGAGTTCGCCCTCGTTGTCAAAGACCTCTTCGTCGTCCTCGGATTCATCATCTTCGGATTCACTGTCGTCGGATTCTTCGTGCGGAGCCTCTTCGGCGCGCTGGCCGTCGTTCTCTGAAGATACGTCCCCGGATTGGGCGCTGGCGGCTTCAGCTTCTTCTTCGGCTTCCAGCTCTTCGTCGGAGACGACGGCGGTTCCGGTTTCGACGGACTCGAAGCCTTCTTCTTCCGCATGGCGGCGGGCTTCGCGCTGTTGTTCCTCGAGCAGCGCCAAGCGATCGGCGACCGGGATCTGGTAATAGTCGGGATGGATTTCGTTGAAGGCGAGGAAGCCCTGGCGGTTGCCGCCATATTCGACGAATGCCGCCTGCAGCGACGGCTCAACGCGCGTCACTTTCGCAAGATAGATGTTTCCCTTGAGCGGCCGCTTGGATGCGGCCTCAAAATCAAATTCCTCGACCTTCGAACCGTCGAGAACAACCACGCGGGTTTCTTCCCGGTGGCTGGCGTCTATCAACATGCGTTT
Source organism: Rhizomicrobium sp. (assembly GCA_036488415.1). Lineage (GTDB taxonomy): Bacteria > Pseudomonadota > Alphaproteobacteria > Micropepsales > Micropepsaceae > Rhizomicrobium. The sequence continues at coordinate 11,341 of DASXHQ010000119.1, read as the reverse complement.
CATGCAAATCTCCGGGCGGCGCACCGCGGCGCGCCGCAAGGGCACGCGCGATCGGATGGCGCAGCGTTGTTCTGGGATGGGTGGGGAGCCGGAGCATCGCCACCGGCGGCTGGGCCGCAGGGACTGGCGAGAGGGCTCTGGCGAAGCTGGTCATATCAATTCACGTTGTGGCTGCGGGTTAAGGGACCGCGCGCCGGGTACGCCTGCTGATTGCGGATTTCTGGTGTCTGCGGGCGCCTATCGCCCTGCAGGCTCGGCCCGGGGCCGAGAGCGGATCGCCGAAATCCGGCGAAGCAGGTTGTTGTCCTTTTAGGTATCCCGTTGAGATACGGCAAGGGTTAGGGTTCGGAATCATAGTAAATTCCAGCTCGGCTAACGAACCGTAAATGGTTTGGCGGCAGTTTGACTTGGCTCGTTTTGGCCGGTTTCCGGTGGCGAAAGGCCCGTTATGTGGCGTTTTGGGGTGGTTTTGGGGTTGTTTCTGCTCGGCTGGGCAGGGATGGCGCTCGCGCAGGGCGGCCTCCCTGCCCCCGTAAAGACCCGCGCTTATGCCCCCAATCGGCTGTCTTCGGGTCCCACGGTCTCAGCTGATACCCCGGTGCGGCTATCCCCCGATACCGTGGCCGCTCCCACACCGAGGCCGTCTTATTTGCCGGCGCAGCCCGCAGCCGATCCACTTGCCAAGCTCGCCAACGCTTCCGCGACGGCTATCGTTCCGGTGGTGATGAGCGTTCGCATCGGGGAACACGACGACCGAACGCGCTTCGTCATCGAGCTTTCCGATCCGGTGAAATTGCGCGCCTTCACTCTCGCCGATCCCAACCGCGTGGTCGTCGATATGCCGGAGGTCTTGTGGCGGCTGAACGGCCCGCAGAAACCAACCGGCAACGGCGCGATCCACAGCTATCGCTACGGCCTGTTCCGCCCGGGCAATGCACGCTTCGTCATCGACCTCAATATGCCGGTGACGGTAGCCGAGCCACTCATTCTTCCGCCATCCGACGGCTTCGGCTATCGCGTCGTGATCGATCTGTTCCCGGTGCCGCAGACGAAATTCGAGCAAACGGCCGGCTGGCCGTCCGACCTGAAAGCCAAGGAAACGCTGGCGGAAGCTATGCCACCTGGACCTAAAAGTTCGACGCGCAAGGTTGTCGTCATCGATCCCGGGCATGGCGGTATCGACTCCGGCACCGTCGGTATCGACGGCACAATGGAAAAGGACGTGGTTCTGGATGAGGCCAAGCGCCTCGCCGCGGCGTTGAAGAAGCGCGGCTATACCGTGCATCTGACGCGCGACACCGACATTTACATACCCCTGCGCGAGCGCATCAGCATCGCCCGCGGCTATGGCGCGGACCTGTTCATCTCGCTGCACGCCGATTCAAATCCCGATCCGGGCGTGACCGGAGCCTCGGTCTATACGCTCTCGGAAAAAGGCTCGGACAAGGAAGCCGCCGCATTGGCCAAAAAGGAAAATCAGTCCGACATCATCGCGGGGGTGGATCTGACGGGGCAGGACGATTCGGTGTCCCACATCCTCATCGACCTCGCGCAACGCGACACCATGAACCATTCGTCACGGTTCGCGGAAACCGTGGTTTCCAAGATATCGGCCGCGACCGACATTTTGCCGCGAACGCCGCACCGCTCAGGCGCGCTGGTTGTCCTGAAGGCGCCGGACGTGCCTGCGGTGCTGGTTGAGCTTGGCTATCTGTCCAATGCGCAGGATTGCAGCCAAATGCATGCCGACAGTTGGCGGAATGGTGTGGCGAAGGCCCTTGCAGATGCGGTAGATCAGAACTTCGGCCGGCTATCGGCCGGACAAGTTCCCTCCGGCCGGCCCGATGCCGCGGAGTGACGGGCCGCCATGCTGGCGTCATAATGTGGGTTACTGATCGGGCTTCGGGAAGGGCCGCAGCGAACGCTATGCATCGGCGCATTTTTGTTTACATCGGGCTCGGGCTGGCAGGCTTGGCGCTTTTGGGCGTGCTCGTCCTGTTTGGCTATATCTATTCGCTGAGCCGCGACCTTCCGAGTGTCGAGGCGCTGCAAGATTATCAGCCGCCCGTCACCACGCGAGTCTATGCCAGCAATGGCGATCTGCTCGGCGAGTATGCGCGCGAGCGGCGCATTTTCGTGCCGATCGCCTTCGTGCCCAAGCTGATCATCGAGGCGTTCACCTCCGCCGAAGACAAGAATTTCTACAGCCATCCGGGCATCGATCCGTCGGGTATCATGCGCGCGGCCGGCAAGGACGTGATCAACGTTCTGCAGCACAAGCGGCTTGAGGGCGCATCGACCATCACGCAGCAGGTCGCCAAGAACATGCTGCTGAACAGCCAGATCAAGTTCTCGCGCAAGATCAAGGAAGCGATTCTCGCCGTCCGCATCGACGCGACCTATTCCAAATCGAAGATTCTGGAGCTCTATCTCAACGAAATTTTCCTCGGCGAGAATTCCTACGGTGTCGCCGCGGCTGCGCTGAACTATTTCGGCAAATCGCTCGATCAGCTCGATGTCGCGGAAGTGGCATTCCTCGCCTCGCTGCCGAAAGCGCCGAGCAATTATGATCCGCGCTATCACAAGCAGGCCGCGCTCGACCGCCGCAACTGGGTGATCGGGCAGATGTACGACAACGGCTATATCAGCCGTGCCGAACGCGACGCCGCGTTGAACGAGCCGCTCGACACGCAAATGCGTCCGCTCGGTATCCAGGCGGAAGACGCGGACTATTTCGTGGAGGAAGTACGCCGCGTCCTCTATTCAAAATATGGCGAGCAGGGACTCTACGACGGCGGGCTCCAGGTCCGCTCGACGCTCGACTCGCGTTTGCAAAACTATGCGGTGAACGCGCTGCGCGCCGGTCTGGTGCGTTACGACCGCCGTCACGGCTGGCGCGGGGCCGTCAGCAACATCAACGTCAATGGCGACTGGAAGAGCGCGCTCAAGAGCGCCGGCAATCAGTCGGGCATCGATACCTGGCATGTCGCTATTGTCCTGGACTACGGTCCAGACAAATCCGCCGAGATCGGTCTGGAAAATGGAGCGCGCGGTGTCATCCCGTTCAGCGAACTCACTTGGGCGCGGCCCGAGATCAAGAAGAGCGCCTCCGTGGGTGCGGCACCCAATGGTCCGCAGGATGTCGTGAAGATCGGCGACGTCATTTATGTCGAGCCGATCGACAACAATGGCAATTACGGCTTGCGGCAGGTCCCAGAAGTTAATGGTGCCATCGTGGCGATGGACCCGCATACCGGTCGCGTGCTGGCGATGTCCGGCGGCTTTTCTTACGCCTCAAGCCAGTTCGATCGCGCGATGCAGGCACAACGCCAGCCGGGATCGTCGTTCAAGCCCTTCGTGTACGCCGCAGCGCTCGACAACGGCTTCACACCTGTCAGCAAAGTCCTCGACGGACCGGTATCGCTGCCGCAAGGGCCGGGGCTTCCGATGTGGACGCCCAAGAACTTCGAAAAGCACTTCCTTGGCATGGCGACCTTGCGGCGCGGCATCGTGCTGTCGCGCAACCTGATGACCATTCGTCTGGCGGCAGACGTCGGCATGAAAAAGGTCGTGCAATATCCGATCCGCTTCGGCGTTTACGACAAGCTGCCTGCCTATCTGTCGAATTCCATCGGCGCCTATGAAACCACGCTGATGCGCATGACGACTGGCTATTCCGAGTTCGTGAACGGCGGCAAGAAGATAAACGCGTCGCTGATCGACCGCATCCAGGATCGCAACGGCAAGGACGTCTATCGCCACGACCCGCGCGACTGCCAAGGCTGCAACACGCCGGTTTGGCACAACCAGTCCGAACCGCTTCTGCCCGATACGCGCGACCAGATCATCGATCCGCGCACCGCCTATCAGATCGTTTCGCTGCTTCAAGGCGTGGTGCAATATGGCACCGGCAAGAGCGTGTCCGTCATCGGCAAGCCGCTCGCCGGCAAGACCGGCACGTCGAATGACTCCAAGGATACCTGGTTCATCGGTTTCTCGCCGGACCTTGCTTGTGGTGTCTTCGTGGGCTTCGACAATCCGCGCACGCTAGGCCGTTACGAGCAGGGCGCCACGGCGGCGGCGCCGATCTTCCGCGACTTCATGAAGGGCGCGCTCGAGAACGAGCCAGCCACGCCCTTCCGCGTGCCGCCCGGAATCGATCTGGTGCCGATCGACCGCATCAGCGGCTCGCCAGCATCTTTGGGTGGTTCCACCACGATTCTGGAGGCCTTCAAGGCGGGCACCGAGCCCGGCATTGCGGTGACCGACGAAACCAACAATCTCAATGCCCAGGGCAAGGGTCCGGCTACCGACGTGGATCAGGGAACGGGCGGGCTTTATTAGATTTTCCGCCGGCGCACGAAGTTTTGACCGTCTTTCACGAGCATGCGAGTTGGCAGCCCCCGACAAATGGCTAACATTACCGTGCTGCTTGGAAGGGATTTTCAGCTCATGTTTCGCAATTACATCTTTGCCGGATTGACCATTGCCGCGCTGGCTCTTGCGCCGGCGGCCTCGGCGCTCGCCTCCGAGACAAAGCCCCATGTGGATGCCAGCGGTAACAATATGCAGCCGGCTTATCCTGCCACGGCGCTTCCGACCAAAGAGGAAGGCTCAGTGGTGGTGTCTGCGCTCGTGACGACGGATGGAATGGTGAAGCAGGTGAGGGTGCGGAAATCCAGCGGCTATGCCGATCTGGACACCGCCGCAGCCAATGCCGTCAACGGCTGGAAGTTTGTTCCGGGCACCGATAATGGCCAGCCGGTCGACGCCTGGACGAGCGTTCAGATCGTTTTCAACCCACCGAATTGATCTTTCTCCGCGCGAAAAAGGCCGCACCGGCGCGTCACGTTTTCGCTCTATTTCTTCATGCAAATTCCGGGGCGGCGCTGTAGTTAGGATCGCCGCCCCGGAGTCCGCATGCACGCCGGACACACTGAAACGCCATCGCGATGGGCGCTGCGGATCGTTTATCTGCAGCGGCGCTGGCGTGTGCTGTTCGCCAATGTGCAACGTGATGTCCGCTCCAGCGAAATGGCGCAGATCGTGGCTTGCGCGGCCATTGGCGCGATCGTGGGTGGCGTCACCAATTATCTGCGGCTCTTCATCGATCTTGCCCACAAGCTGATCTTCAATCTTCCCAAGCATGTCGCCTTGAGCGCAGGCACGGGGGCCGATCATTGGCGCTTGATGTTCGTTCCGGCCATCGGCGGATTGATACTGGGGATCGGCGCCTGGATCGTGCGGCGTTATCGCGCGACGGAGATCGTCGACCCGGTGGAAGCAAACGCATTGTTCGGCGGGCGCATGTCGCTGTTGGATTCCGTTCGCCTCACGCTGATGACCTTGGTTTCGAACGCGTCGGGCGCATCGCTGGGCATGGAAGCGGGATACAGCCAATTGGGCGCGGCGTTGTTTTCGCGCTTCGGGCGTGAGTTTCGTCTACGCCGCGAAGACCAACGCATCTTCGTGACCGCGGGTGCCGCCGCTGCCATAGCCGCCGCCTTCAATGCGCCGCTGGCGGGCGCTTTCTATGGCTTCGAATTGATCCTGGGCAGCTACATGCCGCGCGCTTTGGCGCCCGTAGCGGTGGCTTCGGTCTGCGCGACACTGACTCAACGCGCGTTGAACAAACCAGAGCCGTTGTTCGAGATCGGCGGGCCGATGTTTCTCGACACCCGCAGTTACGGCCTATTTCTCATCATGGGAATTCTCGCAGCCGGCGTCGGCATCGTCGCCATGCAGGCGGTGACGTGGTCTGAACGCGGATTGCGCAAGCTCGAAGTGCCCGAATGGATGCGGCCGTTCACCGGCGGGGTCGTGCTGTCGGCGATTGCCTGGGAGTTTCCGCAAGTGCTGGGAAGCGGGCATGGCGCGATCCAGTACCATTTCGACATGCGTTGGGCGCTGTTGCCTCTGGCGGCGCTGTTGGTCGCGAAACTCATTGCGTCCGCGATCTCGGTGGGTTCGGGCTTTCGCGGCGGTCTGTTCAGTTCCTCGCTTTTCCTCGGCAGCCTGTTTGGCGGGGTCTTTGTGCAAAGTCTTGCGCCCTTTGTGCATGGCCTTGCGCTGCAGGAGCCGGCATTCCTGCTGGTTGGTATGGGATCTGTGGCTGCAGCCATCGTCGGCGCGCCGCTGACAATGATATTTCTCGTGCTCGAAGCGACGGGCGACTTTCCGGTGACATTGGGAGTGCTCACAGGAGTTATTACCGCCTCCACGATTGTCCGGCTCACCTTCGGCTATTCGTTCTCGACCTGGCGCTTCCATGTGCGTGGGCTCGGCATACGCGGCGCGCATGACGTGGGCTGGATCAGCGACATGACGGTTGCGCGGCTAATGCGCAGCGATCCCAAGATCGTGCGCAGCGACATGACGATCCGGGCTTTGCGCGCGAAATTTCCGCCGGGCGCGATCAAGAGCGTTTATGCCGCCGATCCCGATGGGCGCTATGTCGGCGTGATCGACATGCTGGCGGCCCACGATCCGCAGATCGACGACGTGATCGACTTCTCGGTGGTGGCGGATCTTGTTAGCGATCGCACGGTCTATCTCCTGCCGTCCGAGAATGTGCGCACCGCGCTGGCTCGCTTCGAGCAGACACAGACCGAGGCGTTGCCGGTGCTATCCGCGCGCGCCGATCCGCGTATCGTCGGGTTCCTTACCGAGTCGTACGCGCTCAGGCGCTACACACAGGAACTGGAGCGGCGCCGGTCTGCGGAACTGGGAGAGGAAAACCTGTTCTCGCTGGGCCAGACGCCGGGGCGCTGAGACCCTTTACGCCGCAACCCCGCGCCCCTATATCAGCGCTCGTTCCGTATCAGAGACATCCATGCGTCCCGAAATCCAGCGCACCGCCGACGAGATCAAGCAGGCCATCGACCTGCTGAGGAGGCATCTTTGACTGGGACAATGCGCTACGCCGCCTCGACGAACTGAACGCGCGCGCCGAAGATCCTTCCATCTGGAACGACCCGCAATCCGCGCAGAAAGTGATGCGCGAGCGCCAGAAGCTTGAGCAATCGACCTCTTCTGTGAAGGCGCTCGACGCGGAGCTGAACGATGGCATCGGCCTGCTTGAGATGGCCGAATCCGAAAACGACAAAGCGATGATCGCCGATGCAGAGAAGTCCATCGAGGCGCTCTCGGCGCGCGCGGAGGGATTGCGGCTTCAGTCCATGCTGTCGGGCGAGGCGGACGGCAATGACTCCTATCTCGAAGTCCATGCCGGCGCGGGTGGCACCGAAAGCCAGGACTGGGCCGAGATGCTGTTCCGCATGTACACACGTTGGGCGGAGCGTCACGGCTACAAGCTACAACTAATCGAAGAAAGCATGGGCGATGGCGCCGGCATCAAATCCGCCACGCTGCTGGTGAAGGGCGAAAACGCCTATGGCTGGCTGAAGACGGAAGCGGGCGTGCATCGGCTGGTGCGCATTTCGCCGTTCGATTCCAATGCGCGGCGGCATACAAGCTTCTCGTCGGTCACGGTCTATCCGGTGATCGATCAGTCGATCGAGATCGATATTCCGGAAAAAGACGTGCGTATCGATGTCTATCGCGCATCGGGCGCGGGTGGGCAGCACGTCAACAAGACCGAAAGCGCGGTCCGCATCACGCATCTGCCGACGGGCATTGCAGTCTCATCGCAGACAGAGAAATCGCAGCATCAGAACCGCGCCATCTGCTGGGACATGCTGCGTTCGCGTCTCTATGAGATCGAGCTCGAAAAGAAGAAGGCCGAGACCGGCGCCTTCATCGGCGAGAAGACCGATATCGGCTGGGGCCATCAGATCCGCTCTTACGTGCTGCAACCCTATCAGCTGGTGAAGGACCTGCGCACCGGCGTCGAAAGCCGTCTGCCGCAGGATGTCCTCGACGGCGATCTCGATCCTTTCATGGCTGCTGCGTTGGCGCAGGAAGTCGGCGGCAAGCCCAAAGAAAAGGTCGAAGACCTCGAATAATCAGCCCGGCTCGCGCCGCGGCCAACCGAAAGTCACCCTGTCGTCTTCCCAACGCGCAGACATTGCAGCGGCAGCAGCAACGATCGCGCCGAACAGCAGCGAAGCTGCGATCCACAGGCTCGCATAGCTTGCGATCTTACGCGCGGTTTCGGCGGCCTCGGCGGTTTCGTTTTGCATGCGCGCTTCCGCATTGTCGACACGGCGCTGCGCGGCCGGCAGGTTCATGCCCGTATCCTGCGCGACGAGCGCTGCGATTCGATCTTTGTCGTATTGGCTCAGCCGCGCGCCATTCATCATTCGCACATCAAGGATGCGCGTAACTTCCGCTTTGTCGGCCGGGAGGTTGGCTGGTGGCACAAAGCCCGAGGGCGGTGGCGGAATGACTGTGTCTTCGGGCGCCATGCGCGTCGTTGTTGAAGGAGTGGCGGGTGCCGCTGATTGAGTTGTCGTTGTGGCTGGCGTCCCGGATGGCATCACTTCCGTAGGCTTGGCATTGGGAGCGGGAGGTGTCTGCTCGGGAAAATCGGGCGAGGGCGTGGCCGAGGAATTTGGCGCTGTGGACTGTGGCGACGCGTCCGTGGCGGTATCGCTGTTGGCCTGCGCGTAGCGGGTCCAGTCCAGCGAGGCTTGCGACGGTCCGGGCGCGGGACGGAAGAGCATGTCCACCCAATAGGCGACGTAGTCGTTCGTCATCGCGGCGGGTTGGGTGCCGAATTTGTTGGACGATGCGGCCACCGCAACGGCGGAACCTCCCGCCGCAAGGCTTCCGATCGCGATCAATGTCGCCGTGGCCACGACCGCCAGCGCCCAGACGACCAGACCGTGCGCAGCTGAACGGAATTCCTCTTCCTTCGCCGTTTCGGGCGCGGGGCCGATCAGGCGTCCGGCGAGATGCCCGCCGGCTGCAAAGCCGAAGGCCTGGGCGACAAGAAAATAGAGCGCACCGAGTGTAAGGAAGGTGGGCGTTTCCACATGCCGAGCTGGCGTAAGCGCAAGGCCGAAGCCCGATCCTAGCGCCAAGAGAAAAAAAGTGACAGCAGTGGCAAGGAATGCTCCGGCAAACGCGGCGCTCCAGGAAAAACGGTGAGTGAAATATCCGTCGTTGTCATTGCCGCTGCTGACAATGGTGGCAGCACCTTCGTCGTTCAGAACCGTCGTAACAGCCATGAAAGTCTCCCCGGAAAGGGCGCGAGATTTAGCACACCAGCCTCTGAACGCGTCAGTGCGCGCGCCGTTCCAGACCGGTGGAACCCCAAAAACGAAAACCCCGCCGCGGTTTTCCGGGGCGGGGTTTGTCGGAGAGATTCAAAAATCAGCCGTTGCTCTTGAGCGGCTGGAAGGTTGCAGCAGGCGCGGGGCGCGGCGCCGACAGATCCGGGGCCTTGATGCTGTTGATCGGCGCAGCGGCCGGGACTGCCATAGCAGGCGGAGCGACTGGCGCGGCGGCGGGCTGCGGCGCTGCGACGGACTTGGCCTGGTAAGGCTGGCTCTGGCGGCCGGCTTCTTCCGAAAGCGGATTGTCGGAATGGCGGCAGTTGCCTTCGAAGAAGGCGCCGGCTTCAACGGCAAAGGCTTCGTGCAGGATGTTTCCTTCGACGTGGCTGGTCGTGCAGAGCAGAACCTTGCGGGCGCGGATGCCGCCCTGAATGCGGCCGCGCACGGTCACGTCGTCGGCCATAATCTCGCCCTGGATGAACGCCTTATCGCCGATGACGAGGCCCGCGCTGCGGACATCGCCTTCCACGCGGCCATCGACCTGGATATCGCCGGTGGAGGTCAGCGTGCCCTGGACCACGAGGTCTGCGCTGATGATCGAAGGCGCCGCGGAGCGCGCAGGACGCTTGATCTGCGACGGAGCGGGAGCAGCGGCGTCGGTGTCTTTACTCTTACTGGAGAACATGGCGGCCAGCCTCAATGAATCTGCTCGGATCTCTCACGACGTCGGCGAGCCACACTTCGTAGTGGACATGAGGCCCTGTGCTGCGTCCGGTGGATCCGAGTTTTCCAACGACCGAGCCCTTAGACACCTTCTGACCGACATGTACGAGAATAGCCGACATGTGGCCGTAACGGGTGTGAATTCCGTAGCCGTGGTCAATTTCGACCATATTTCCGTAACCGCCGCGCGGACCTGCGAAAACCACAGTGCCCGGCGCCGTCGAGGCGATGTTCGATCCCCAAGGACCGGCGAAATCGATGCCCGGATGGAAGGAAACGCGATGGGTGAACGGATCGACCCGGCCGCCGAAGCCGCTGGTGATCTCATATTGCGAGCCATGGACGGGTGTCGTCAGCGGAACGTGGCTCAGGCCCGCGAATAGCTCATCCAGTTCCTCGCCATGTGCGCCGGCCGAAGCATAGGCCGCGATGAAGCGCTGATCGGAGATGCCGTCGATATGCATTTCGCCCAGCGGCACATCCGGTCCGCCAACGCCACGCTGTTGTTCGAAAGTATCCGGGTTCATGCCGACGCGGCGGATCACGGTCTGCAGCAGGGCAATGCGGCTTGAAACCTGGCTATCGACACCGACGAGGAGGGCTGTTTCATTACCGCTCATGTGGCGGATGCGTTCGGTCTGTTCGGCCAGCGCGCGGAAGGCGGGATTCTTCATCACCGACGCGGACGGCATCAGCCGGGCAGGTGTTTGCTGGTGAAAAAACGCGCCGGCGAGTTTGCCGACGGCATCATCGAGAAAGCTTGCTTTGACGGGTTTTGCCGTGCGCGGCTGCGGGCGCGGCGCTTGCGGCATCACGTTAAGCTGTGAGCCGCCACCGGCCTCGCTGTCTTCGTCACCGACGCTATCGCTCGCCGAGTTGGAATTGGGGGCGACCGTGATGTCGCCATCGCCGCCCGCATTGTCGCCGCTGGAAGGGCCGACGGCCTTGGCCTGCAAGCTCTGGAACGTCGAGTCGACCTGTTCCTTGCGGCTCAGGAGCTTCGCAACTGTGCGCTGCTTGTTCTGGAGCTCGTCCGCGACGTTTTTGAAGTGATCTTCCGCGCCGACCAGCGCGTTGTTGAGCTCATCGTAGGAGAGCTGCAGATCCGCGACGCGATTTTCGTAAGTCGATTGCATCGACTGATAGCGGTGATCCTTTGCCGCGATAATGCGGTCCTTGAAGATCACATTGACGGATGCGAAGGCGACCCAGCCAAGAAAGATGAGGGCGAGACCGGCCATCGTTGCCTGCAACGTGGCGCCGAATGTGAAGAACTGCACGCGGCCATCGCTGCGGATGTAGATCTGCCGTTCAGGGAACGTCGCATGAAGCCACGCCCAGACGCGCTCTACGAGCCCATCAGCCATACTGGAACTTCCCTTTTGGGCGTCTTTCGCGCCTACCCCGGAAGTTTTCATATCACCTATTTGGGGGCGCTG
>DASXHQ010000065.1:0-13837 GCA_036488415.1 Rhizomicrobium sp. | reverse complement strand
CCACCCGAAAATCTCTTCGCTACGCTTGCGATTTTTCGACCTCCCCACAAGGGGGAGGTGATTGGCGGTCAGAACTTCCCGCTCTGATAATCTTGTATTGCGCGGCGGATTTCATCCTGGGTGTTCATTACGAAGGGGCCGTATTTGGCGATAGGCTCGCGCAGTGGCTTGCCGGCGATGACGAGGAAACGCGCGCCCTGCCCGGCCGCTTCGATATGAAGCCTGTCGCCCAATGACAGAACGCCGAGCTGACCGGTGCGCACCGTTTCGCTGCCGACCGTTGCATCGCCTTCGAAGACATAGATGAAGCCGTTGTGGCCGGCGGGCACAGGAACATCCACCGCGCCATTTGCGGCCAGCGTCACATCCGCGAAGAACGGGTCTATGTCGCGTTCCGGTCCGGCGCCGATCACGCCATTCCACTCTCCCACGATCAGCTTGGCGATATTGCCACCGCCAAGATCGATCTGCGGAATGTCGCCGGAGGGAATGTCGGCATACCAGGGATCGCGCATTTTCTGCGTGGCGGGAAGATTGAGCCACAGCTGGAAGCCGAACAGCTGGCCGTTGGTTTGTGCCGGCATTTCGGAATGTGCGACGCCGCGGCCGGCGGTCATCCATTGCACGCCGCCATCGGTGACGATGCCCTTGCCGCCGTGATTGTCGAGATGGGCGATGCTGCCCTTGATCATGTAGCTCACGGTCTCGAAACCGCGATGCGGATGCTCCGGAAAACCGGCGACATAATCGTTTGGATTGTCCGAGCGGAACGTGTCCAGCATCAGGATGGGATCGAGATCGGGAAGCTGCGGCGTGCCGACAAGACGCGTCAGCTTCACGCCGGCGCCATCCTGCGTGGGCATGCCGGATGAGCGGTGGATGATGCGGCGGTCGGTCGAGACGGCCGAGGGTTTAACAGTTGTGGACATGAGGAACTCCAATAACGGGCTCCCTTATATATGGGGATCGCGTCAAGGGGGGCGGTTTGAAGCTGTTAGCGTCAGTATTTTTTACATGGACCGCGACGAAAAGTGACTTCTTCGACGTACGCATCCGTTGGTGGCTCGCCACCGGTCGTTGTGATGTATAGGCATCGGTTTTGTCTGACGAAAGCCATTCCGCACAATCCGGGCGCTACGCCGGTGCAAGAATCTATTTCAGGAAAGTGAGTGCAAATATCTGTGCCAACTTGCTCGCACGGGCCGGATACTGGTTTCCAGCCGTAGCTCAAGACAATTTTTCGAGCTCTAGGGTAATCCATATGCTCTAGCTTTTCAGCTTTAGAAGTCGTCGAAGCAGCTTGAACTGAATGGGGCGAGCCTTGCACGACTAAAATGACAAAGCTGCATAGTGCAAAAGATATGAATCTTTGATTCATTTCTAAAGCTCTACGCATCAGCGCTGCGCCACCCTGTTCGCCTGCATCTGCGCGAAATCGGCGTCGGCGTGATAGGACGAACGCGTCAGCGGCGAGGCGCTCACCATCAGGAAGCCCTTGGCCTTGGCAATGGCTTCCAGGCCCTTGAACTCCTCCGGCGACCAGAAGCGTTCCAGCTTGGCGTGCTTCTTTGTCGGCTGGAGATACTGGCCAATGGTGAGGAAATCGACGTGAGCGGCGCGCAAATCGTCCATCACCTGCATGATCTCTTCGCGGCTTTCGCCGAGGCCCACCATAAGGCCGGATTTGGTGAAGCCCGCCGGCACCAGTTCCTTGGCCCGCTCCAGCAAGCGCAGCGAGGCGAAGTAGCGCGCGCCGGGGCGTACGGTGAGATAAAGCCGCGGCACGGTTTCCAGGTTGTGGTTGAACACATCCGGCCGCGCGGCCATCACGACATCCAGCGCCCCGTCCTTGCGCAGGAAATCCGGCGTCAAGACTTCGACGGTCGTACCCGGCGATTGCGCGCGGATGGCGTCGATCGTCTGCGCGAAATGTTCCGCGCCGCCATCAGCAAGATCGTCGCGATCCACCGAGGTAATGACGACATGCTTGAGACCCAGCTTGGCGACGGCCTGCCCCACATGCAGCGGCTCGTCCGCGTCGAGCGCACCGGGCAATCCCGTCTTCACATTGCAGAAGGCGCAGGCGCGTGTGCAGGTGTCGCCCATGATCATCATGGTGGCGTGGCGATGGGTCCAGCACTCGCCGATATTCGGGCAACCCGCTTCCTCGCACACCGTTTTCAGATTGTGCTCGCGGACGATGGATTTGGTGACGGCGTATTCCTTCGACACCGGCGCCTTCACCCGAATCCAGTCCGGCTTGCGAAGGGTCGGCGTGTCCGGCCGGTGGGCCTTTTCCGGGTGGCGAAGCTGGTTTTTGTCGATCACGACGGTCATGGCCGACATATAAGACCGTTCGGGCCACGAAACCACCCACGCTTGACCACGCCGCTGATAGGGCCAAGCATTGCGCCATGAGCACCGCAAACGAAACGAACATGCTGGCTGACCGCTTCATGCAGGCGATCGAAACCGGCGACATGGATGTCGTCCGGGCATGCTACGCGCCGGACGCCCGCGTCTGGCACAACAATGACGGCCTTGAGCAGACCGTCGAGGACAATGCGCGGGTTCTGGCCTGGGTCATCAAGCATCTGTCCAACCGGCGCTATGAAATCAAGAGTCGCGATGTATTCGATGGCGGCTATGTCCAGCAGCACGTACTGCACGGGACTCTGAACAACGGCAAACCGTTCTCGATGCCCGCCTGCCTCGTGGTGACCGTCACACATGGAAAAATCGGACGGCTGCACGAATATCTGGACAGCGCTCACACACTACTTTTGCGGCAGCAGGCCTGACCGGGATTTGCCACGCGTCAGCGCTGGGCTAGACTCCGGTGACAACAAGGATGGCGGCCAACGCCGGATTTTGGGGAGCGAAATTTGACCCTTGCCACCGTCGCCGCGGCGTCCGGCGAAGATGTTGTGCCGTTCGACATGTCCACCACACAGCGCACCGTGTTCAGCGCCTTCGCCCGAGCGCGGCGCAAATTCGGAGGTAAGCGCGTCTGTGTCATCGACGTGGACGACAGCGAACGCACCTATGACGAGATCATGCGCGGCACGCTGGCGCTGGGAAGCGCTCTCCGTCATGGAACGCACGCGGGCGAATCCGTCGGCGTGATGCTGCCGACCGGCGCCGGTGCGATTGTCAGTTTTCTCGCTCTGTCGGCTTATGGCCGCGTGCCGGCGATGCTGAACTTTACGGCCGGCCTCAACGCGCTGAAGTCCGCGCTTAAGACGGCGCAGGTGAAGCGCATCGTCACGGCCAGGCGCTTCGTCGAATTGGGCGGCTATCAATCCCTCATAGACGAACTCTCCAAGCTGGCGACGATTGTCTATCTCGAAGATGTGCGTGAGCATTTGTCGATTTTGGACAAAGCCTCTGCCGCCGTCGGCCAGTTTCTGCCCAGTCTCGTAGCCGCGCACACGTCGCCGGATTCAACCGCCGTTATCCTGTTCACATCGGGCACGGAGGGCGAACCCAAGGGTGTCGCGCTTTCGCACGCCAACCTGGTGTCCAATGTCGAACAGGTGCGAGTCCATCTGGCGCTTTATCCGTCCGACATCCTGTTCAATCCCCTGCCCGCGTTTCACTGCTTCGGACTGACGGTCGGATCGATCATGCCGCTACTGCTGGGCATCAAGGTCGTGTGCCATCCCACGCCGCTGCAGCCGAATGAGATCGTGCGGCGCATCAAGCAGCATGGCGCGACCATTGTGGTTTCGACGGACACCTTCATCAATCAGTATGCGCGTGCGGCCGATCCCGGCGATCTGAAAACGCTACGTCTCACCGTCTGTGGCGCCGAACGCCTGCGCGACGAGACGCGGGCTTTCGTGCGCAAGAAACACGGCATCGAACTTCTCGAAGGCTATGGCGTCACCGAGACCTCGCCCGTCATCGCGGCGAACCGCCCCGGCGCCAACCGGCATGGGACGGTTGGGCAGATGATGGCGAACATGAAGATGCGCCTCGAGCCTGCCGAAGGCATCGCGAATGCCAAGCGCCTCGTCGTGAAAGGCCCGAATGTGATGCTGGGCTACATCAAGGCGGATGCGCCGGGCGTGATCGTTCCGCCGCCCGACGGATGGCACGATACGGGCGATGTGGTGACCGTGGACGAAGACGGTTTCATCGCAATCAAAGGCCGCTTGAAGCGTTTCGCCAAGATCGGTGGCGAGTCCGTATCGCTGGCGGTGGTGGAAAGCATCGCCTCGGCGCTGTGGCCCGATTACAGCCATGCTGCCGTCGCCATCGCGGATGGCCGCAAAGGCGAACAGATCGTTCTGGCGACGAACTACAAGGATGCCACGCGGCAGGATCTGATCGGCTGGGCGCACAATCACGGCGTTCCCGACCTTGCCGTGCCGAGGCGCATCGTTTTCGTCGATGAAGTTCCAGTGCTGGGCACCGGCAAGACGAACTATGGCATCGTCCAGAAGATCGTCGATGCCGCCGTACTGGCGGAAGCACGGTCGACGGTCTACGAGTAACCTGTCTTACATCCAAGTTGCATCGTTAGTTTCTCAGCGTCTGCTCGATGACATCAGCCGCGCGGGCGACGCCATTTTCGGCGCGGACGCGTTCGTCCATCTCTGCCGCCCTCTTCCGCATTGGCTGATCGTTCAGCACGGTTGAAATCGCATCGGCGAGTTTGGCTGCGGTGAGCCGCTTGTGCGCGATGCGCGCAGGACCAACGCGGCGCTTTTCGACCTGCTCTCCCCAGAAGAATTGATCGCCGACGAAGGGCACGACGATCTGCGGAATGCCGGCGCGCAAGGATGCCCCTGTCGTTCCCGCGCCGCCGTGATGGATCGATGCCGCCATTTTCGGCAACAGCCAATCATGCGGAACGGCGTCCACCGCGAACACATTGTCCGGCAACTTGCCCGGCTTGTAGCCGCTCCAGCCTTCGGCGATCATCGCGCGCACATTGTTCTTCGCAACGGCTTCCAGAATCATATTCACGGTCGCTTGCGGGTCTTTCATCACCATGCTGCCGAAGCCTGCATAAATCGGCGGCGAACCGCTTTCAATGAAGCGCACCAGATCGGCCGGCGGCTGCCATGACGATGGCGTGTCCTGAAACCAGAACCCGGTCACCTCGACATGATCGGGCCAGTCTTTCGGGCGCGGCAGGAAGGCTTCGCTGTAAGCCATGAGGAAGGGCTGGCCGCGATTCAATTCCTCCATGATCGGCACGCGCCACGACGGCGGCGGAAGGCCGAGCAGATCGCCCGCATATTTGGCGACAGGACGCGCGCCCAGCCACAGCAGCTCAAGATAGAGCCGCGTTTCCAGCTTGTTCAGCCAGCCGGGCAGATCGAACGGCGGCACCGCGATCAGCGAGCAGGGAAAATCGCGCGTCGGCACCGCAGGCTGCATATAGGCGTGGACGGCTTTCGTCTTGAGCAGCCGCGCCATCATGTTGGAATAATAATCGAGAAGGCCGGTGCCGACGACGACGTCGGAGCCTTCGCAGTAGTCTCGAATCATCGGCGTCATCTGCGCGGCGAATTTCTTGGCGACGTCGAGATACCAGCGGACGAACGTGGCGGGGTTGCCGCTAGCGAAGAACTTCTGCGCATCCGCGCTCATGAATTCGGTGCGCAAATCGCCCGGCAGCGGCTTGAGCGCGACATTGCTGCCTTCGATCATGTTCTGGAATTCGGCATGTGCGACGAAGCGCACCTCGTGGCCGCGCCGCGCAAGTTCGCGGCAAAGCACCGCGGGAGGTTGCGTATCGCCCCTTGTCCCAGCGGCTAACACGCTGATTACGGCCAAATTAACCCCCTTCGCACCTGCAAGAAACCACTTCGCATCGCAACAGTTATTACATTAGTCTCGTCACACAGTGCCTGGGAATCAGGCGCGAAGGGGCGTGCATACAGGATGTTGTACAACGCGTATCAGGCGCGGCAGGATTTTCTTGCTCCGCTGCGTATCTATGCCGATCTCACCGCTTCGGTGCTGAGCGAACCCATGGCGGGGCCTTGGGGCAATCTCTTCGCGCGCACGATGGGCGCCGCCGCCGAGCTCATCGCGCGCAGCGGCCTCACCCATGACCGCCCCTCCTACGACATCTCGGATATCGAGGTTGCTGGAAATATCGTGCGGGTTTCAGAGGAGCCGGCGCTGGAGACGCCGTTCGGCACCCTGCTCCACTTTCGCAAGTCCATTTCCCTCAAGCAGAAGCGCGTGTTGCTTGTCGCACCGATGGCCGGACACTTCGCGACCTTGTTGCGCGATACGGTGCGAACGCTCCTGCCCGAGCACGACGTTTTCATCACGGATTGGAACAACGCGCGCGATATCCCGCGCGAAGATGGCCGTTTCGGACTGGACGACTATGTCGAGCACGTCATGCGCTTCATCGAATATCTCGGCCCGGATACGCATGTCATCGGCGTCTGCCAGCCCTGCAACGCTCTGCTCGCCGCCATTTCGCTGATGGCGCAGGCGGACAGTCCCGCCCAGCCGCGCTCGCTGACGCTGATGGCCGGCCCCGTCGACACGCGCATCAATCCGACCAAGGTGAACGAGCTGGCGACCGACCACCCGATCGCGTGGTTCGAGCGCAACCTGATTTCGACGGTTCCGGCGCGCTACAAAGGCGCGCATCGCAAAGTTTATCCGGGCTTCCTGCAGGTCAGTGGCTTCATGTCGATGAACCTGCCGCGCCACATCCGCGCGCATCTCGAATTATTCGAGCATGTCATCCATGCGCGCGACGGCAAGGCGGCGGCCACGCGCAATTTCTATGATGAGTATTTCGCGGTGTTCGACATGCCGGCGGAATTCTATCTGGAAACGGTCGAGCGCGTTTTCCAGGATCATCATCTGGCGCGCGGGAAGTTTAAATGGCGCGGGCAGTTTGCCAATCCCAAGGCGATCAAGAAGACGGCGCTGCTGACCGTCGAAGGCGAGCGTGACGACATCTGTGCGCCGGGACAGACCGAAGCGGCGCACGCGCTGACTCCAAATATTAAGCCCGACCGAAAGCAACATCATCTGCAAATGGGTGTCGGCCACTACGGCGTATTTGCCGGGCATCGTTGGCAAAGCGAGATTTATCCCATCGTCCAGGACTTCATTGCAAAGGCTTAAGCGTTCGCCTTCTGCGCCATGACTTCTTCATGGCGGGCGACAATTTTTGGCCACAGCGTTGCAACGTCTGGAATATCGAGCGCGAAAACGGTTTTCAACGTCGCCACTAGTTCATCAGCGTTCGCGATCACACGCTCGCTGATCCCGTCGGCGCGCACGGTGCGCAGGGTTCGTCCGCGCAGGATTTCCAGACCATGCGGCACATGCCGTTGCACGACGAGATTCTGAACGAACGGAGATATCGGTGCGGTCTGTAAGAACGCGCACTTGTCGGCCAGAACGCTTTCGTCCGCGAGATCGAGATTGAAATCAAAGCTGGGTGCGCCGCCTCGCGGGTCGTTGTTCAGACGCCACCAGCGATCGTCCACGCGCCGCAGGCTGAAATCGAAACCGGAAGAACGGAACGCGCCGGCCGCGATCTTGATCGGATCGCGCGGCCCGTCGCCGAAACCGACATCGGCCAGATAAAGGCCTTCCGGCAATTCAACGCGCAACACAAGGTGATTGCCATTCGAAGCATCGCCGGATACTTCGCGCATGACCGAACCCGTCGCGCGCGTGACGTTGAAGCCCAACTCGCCCAGCGCCCAGCCCAGGATGCCGTTCATCTCGTAGCACCAGCCGCCGCGACCGCGTTCCACGATCTTCTCGTAGATGGCGGGCCGCTCGATCGTTACCGGACGGTGGAGTTGAACGTCGATATTCTCATAGGGAATGGCGAGCAGATGCGCGTGGTGTACGGCCGTCAGTCCGGCCGATGTTGCGGGCGGGCGTTCGTTTAATCCGATGCGGCGCAGATAGGCGTCGACGTTCATCCGGTGCTCAATGAAATCAGGCGGCTTTCCCTACCGGAAGCGGCGCGCGAAAGCCAATCGCAACGCGGTTCCAGGTATTGATGGTGCCGATCAGCAAGGTGAGATTGGCGAGCTCAGAATCGCTGAAATGCGCATTTGCCTCGCCATAGACGTCATCGGGCGCATGGGTCTGCGAGATCAGCGTCAATGCTTCGGTCCACGCCAGCGCTGCGCGCTCGCGAGCGCTGAACAGTTCGGTTTCGCGCCACGCATCCAGCAAATAGAGGCGCTGCTCGGTTTCGCCGTTCTTCCGTGCATCCTGCGAATGCATATTGAGGCAGAAGGCGCAGCCATTGATTTGCGACGCGCGCATCTTCACCAGATGAAGCAGCGATTCTTCTATGCCGCATTCATGGAGATATTTCTCCATCTCCAGCATGATCTTGATGCCGTTGGGTGCTGCTTTGTAGAAATTGAGGCGTTCGCTCATGGTGGTCTCCTTTCGTTGTTCAGATTGAAGACGTTTGGAGCGCTCGGGGTGTGACCGTACACCATTGAAACACATAGGGAACAAGACGGTCAGATTTGTGAAATATCTCCGCTGACTAGGACGAGCGCTGGAAAAACACCGGGAATCAAATTATTTTCAACTTCGCTACAGGGCACCCTTGCATAGTGCGAACTTCATGCTAGATAGAACTTCGTAATAGCAAGGGAGGCGGAAACAGGCGCGTCGTGACTGAGGAAACCCAATACACGCGCAAATTCCGTAAAGAACTGATGGCCGGGCTTTCATCGCTCGTCCTGCTGGCTGTGCTCGCCCGCGCTGGACGCGAAATGTACGGATACGAAATCGCCAAAGCCGTGAAGGCGGAAGGCGAAGGTGGACTGATCTTCAAGCAGGGCGCGATCTATCCTGTCCTGCGGTCGCTCAACTCGCTGGGCTTGCTGGAAAGCCGGGTGGAAGCATCCGCGTTCGGCCCGCCCCGCCGCTACTACAACATCACGAACGAAGGCCTGCAGGCGCTCAACGACTGGCAGGGCGCGTGGAAAGACATGCGCGAATTCGTGGATGACGCACTGAAGGCCGGCGGGAGCCAGCATGCCTATCAGCCAACAGCCTGAGACGGTCAGGGAATACCTGAACGCGCTGACGGCAGCGCTGCGGGCCGAAAAGTGCCCGCCGGGTCTGATCGTCGATGCGCTGAACGATTGTGAGGAGCATCTGCGCAACGAGATCGCGCAGAATCCAGGCGTACCCGAAGCGGATGTGCTGGCGTCCGTCGTCGAGACCTACGGAACGCCGGCGGAAATTGCGGAGGAGTATAAATCCATGGAAGCAACACTTTCCGGCGCGGGGCCCTTCCCCAAGTCCGAGCAGCCGCAGGACGAGCGGCCCTACGGTTTCTTCAACGTCCTTTCCGACCCGCGCACCTATGGCGCGCTGGTCTATATGCTGCTGTCGCTGGCGACGGGCATCTTCTATTTCACGTGGACAGTCACCGGCCTTTCGCTTTCGGTCGCGTTTTCCATCCTCATCATCGGCATTCCGTTCGCGCTGCTATTCATCGGTTCCATACGCGTGCTCGCGCATGTCGAGGGTCGCATCGTCGAAGCCTTGCTGGGTGTGCGCATGCCGCGCCGGCTGCCGCCGACGACGCAAGGTGAAGAGACGGTGTGGGCACGCATCAAAGATGCGCTGTTGGACATTCGCACCTGGTCCTCGATGCTTTATCTGTTGCTGATGCTGCCGCTCGGCATCGCCTATTTCGTGATTGCGGTGGTGGGCCTCGCCTGCTCCATCGGCATCACGGGCGGCGCCCTCTTCGGCCTCATCACCGGCCATGTCGAATTCCAGATGGGCGGCAATCCGGTCCTTGAGCATTTCGTGCACACCGCGCCGGGCCTGATCGTTCTGGCGATCGCCGGAATGCTGCTCTTCTTCGTGGTGCTGCACATTGCCCGCGGTGTGGGCGCGCTGCATGCCCGCATTGCCGAACTTCTTCTCGTCCGGTTGTAACCCCCCTTCAACCGTGACGAATCATGGCGCGTCGTGGACAACTTCCACGGCGCGCTTTTTTTCTCTTAACGGGATGGACCAATTGGCGCGCGGATTGCGGAGCAAACCTTAAAGGCGGCGCGTGTCCCGATTCCGTTCAGGATCCAGTTAACGCGCCGGTAACGGTTGACGGCGCTAATCATGGTCAGGCTATATGCGGCGCCCTGCTTCGGCAGGGCACAGAGAGGGGCTGGGGGCGTGATTCCCATGCCGGTGCATAAAAAAAGAGGAGATGACGTGGATCCTCGCCACGCCACCGCGCCATTGGCGAACTTCGTGTCGCAATGGCGCAATTCGACACGCAATGCTGCGTCCGTTCTTTCGTCCACCGATGGCCGTTGGGCCCTGGTGTCGACGTCGGTCACCGCGCTGATCGCCGGTTCGATTGCCTGGCTCGCAGCCGGAACCGTTCCGATGGATGGCCTCGGCCGCCCTTCGCACGATCGTTCGCTGATGCCGTATGAGATCTTCCTGCGCCTCGCCAAGCAGACCGGCGGCAATGCAAGCTACGCCTCTTTCGCGCCGCTCGGCTCTTCGAAGCAGGTTTCTCCAGTTTCCCATCCCGACGCGTCGTCGCTTGACTATTCGCTGGCGACGGAACGCTCCGGCGCCACGGAAGACAGCGGCGTCGAAACGCACATGATGACGATGGATCCGGGCGACACGCTGGTCGGCGCATTGACGGATGCCGGCGTTGCGCCGGAAGATGCGAGTGCCGCCGTCGTCGCGTTGTCCAAGGCTTATGCCGTGCGCAGCCTTCGCGCCGGACAGTCTTTCCAGCTCACCTTCCAGCCGGTCCCGCAGAACCATCAGAAGCTCGAAGCCCCGCAAGCGCCCGCGCATACCCATGTTGCGCAGATTACCTACGCGCCGCCACCCGGCGCCGAAGATCAGGATTATGTCAACGACAACAGCGTCGTCGATGTCGAGCCAACGCCGATGGGCAAGCTGCTCTCAGTCAGCTTCTCGCCGTCGATCGAACATGAAGTGACGATCGCGCGCGGCGCCGATGGCGACTTCACCGCGAAAGATCAGGTGAAGGAGCTCAAGGAGAAGATCCATCGCGCCGGCGCGACGATCGACTCCTCGCTCTATCTCGCCGCGATGCAGGCCGGTATTCCCGCCGATGTCGTCGTGCAGATGATCAAGATGTTCTCCTACGAAGTGGACTTTCAGCGCGACCTGAAGCCGGGAAATTCCTTCGAGGTGCTCTACTCCTACTACTACACGCCCGATGGGCAGGCCGCGAAACAGGGCGACATCAAATATGCCGCCATGAAGATCGGCGGACGCACCATCGCGCTCTACCGCTTCGATCCCAAGGGCCCGGATGGCCCCGATTATTTCGACGCCAATGGGCAGAGCGCCCGTTCGATGCTGATGAAGACGCCGGTGGATGGCGCGCGCATCACGTCCGGCTTCGGCATGCGCTTCCATCCGATCCTGGGCTATAGCCGCATGCACAAGGGCATCGATTTCGCGGTGCCGACCGGCACGCCGGTGATGGCGGCGGGCGGCGGCGTGATCAAGCAGGAAGGCTGGTCGAACGGATACGGCAACTTCATGCTGATCGATCACCAGAACGGATATTCGACGGCTTATGGACATTTGTCGCGCTTCGCCGCCGGCACGCATGTAGGAACGCACGTGCATCAGGGCCAGGTCGTCGCCTTCAGTGGCATGACCGGCATGGCGACCGGCCCGCATCTGCATTACGAAATCCGCATCAACAACGTGCAGGTCAATCCGGCGACTGTAAAAATGGCGTCTGGCCGCAGGCTGTTCGGCAAAGATCTGACTGCGTTCAAGGACGAGCGCCAGCATGTGCTGACCGAGATGGCCGCGATGCCGCTGGAAAGCAAAGTCGCCGAGAGCAGCTCCAGCGACCTGCGCGCCGCGAAGGACTAGGTTCTTCGACATCGAGTAGGATGAGGCCGGAAGCGAACTTCCGGCCTTTTTCTTGTTCGTCACATTATACCCCTATAGGGTATTTAGAACGTGGAGGGGCCCATGACGCGCGATCATTGGATGCTACTGATGGGGGCCGCCGCGGCGCTCGTTCTGGTCGCCGTCATTGCGGCGATTTTCGCATTTTCCGGCATTTACGACGTGGCCGCGGACTCACCGCATGCGGCGTTGACCAAAATGCTGATCGCCACGGCGCGCGAGCGTTCGATCGAAAGCCGATTGTCCGGCGTAAAGGTGCCGCCGCTTGAGGATGCGCACATGATCGCGGACGGCGCGGCGGATTACGATGCGATGTGCACCGCCTGCCATCTCGCGCCTGGCATGGCCGAGAATGAGATGCGGCCCGGCATGAACCCCAAGCCGCCGGTTCTCTGGCGCTTCAAGCATGGCGATCCGCGCGAGCAGTTCTGGGTCATCAAGCACGGCATCAAGATGACGGGCATGCCCGCCTGGGGCGTGACGCACAGCGACGAAGAAATCTGGAACATGGTCGCGTTCCTGCAAAAGCTGCCATCGCTCTCGCCCGCGCAATACCACACCATCGTCGCGTCGGGCGGCGATCACCACGACCACGATCACATGGATATGCATTGATGAAGCGCGCCGGGCTCGCGCTGTCATCGTGCCTGTTTGCCTCGGCAGCGTGGGCGCGGACGGACATGTCCGGAATGGACATGGGCTCCATGCCGGAGATGGATATGAGCCGCATGGATATGCCCGGCATGGCGTCGACCGGAATCCTTGGCAGCTATCCGATGACGCGCGACGCCTCCGGCACGAGCTGGCAGCCCGATGCAGCGGAGCATAATGGCGTCCATGCCATGCTGGGTGACTGGATGCTGATGGGCCACGCCATGCTCTGGGGCATTTATGATTCGCAAAGCGGCTCGCGCGGCGGCGACAAGACATTCCTCGCCGGCATGCTGATGGGCATGGCACGGCGCGACTTCGGGCAAAGCGATACGCTGCAATTCCGCGCGATGCTCAGCCCCGATGCGTTCATGGGCAAGAGCGGTTATCCACTTCTCTTCGCGACCGGCGAAACCGCGAACGGCACCACACCGCTGATCGACCGGCAGCATCCGCACGATCTGTTCATGGAACTATCCGGCACATACGTGCACAAATTCGGCGGCGACAAGAGCGTGTTTCTCTACGCTGGCTATCCCGGCGAGCCCGTGCTGGGCCCGCCCGCCTTCATGCATCGCGCCAGCGGCATGGACATCCCCGATGCCCCCATCACCCATCACTGGCTCGACTCTACGCACATCACTTTCGGCGTGGTGACAGCGGGCTTTGTGCAAGGCGACTGGAAAATCGAAGCCTCGCAATTCACCGGCCGCGAGCCGGATCAGGAGCGCTTTGACTTCGACACGCCGAAATTCGATTCTACCGCAGTGCGCCTCAGTTGGAATCCGAACACGAATTGGTCGCTGCAAACGTCTTGGGGTTACCTGAAAAGTCCCGAGCAGCTTGCGCCGGCGCTCAACGAGAACCGTTTCACCGCCAGCGCCACCTATGTGCAGCCGCTCGGTGAAAACAGTTCCCTCGCCGCGACGGTCGCCTGGGGCCTGAAGAAGGAGAGCGATGGCGCCGATCTCAATGGGCTCCTAGCCGAAGCCGAATACAAACCCGCCGATCTGTGGACCATCTTTGCCCGCGTCGAATGGGAGCAGAACAACGAGCTGTCCGGCACCGGCTCCGTGAAAGAGGCCTGCGCCATAGCTGTCGGCGGGATCAAGGACTGGCGCGTGGCGGAACATCTGAAGTTCGGCGTCGGCGCGCTTTATGCTTTCGATTTCGCGCCGCACGTCACGCCCAGCTACGGCTCGGACCCGCATGGCACGATGCTGTTCGTGCGGGTGGTGGCGGAGTGATTTTCCTCCCCCGTTTACGGGGGAGG
>DASXHQ010000064.1:0-2751 GCA_036488415.1 Rhizomicrobium sp. | reverse complement strand
CGCATCGCCATTATAGGAATCGGATGCCGCTTTCCCGGCGGGGTCAACGACGCCGAATCCTTCTGGAAGTTGCTGGTCGAACGTCGGGACGCGATCACCGATGTGCCGGCCGATCGATGGAATGTAGAGCGATATTATGATCCGGAGCCAGGGATCGCCGGAAAAACTTTCGCCAAACGCGCCGGCTTTCTGGATCAAATCGACAAGTTCGATCCGCAGTTTTTTGGCATTTCGCCGCGCGAAGCTCCTTATGTGGATCCACAACATCGGTTGTTGCTCGAAACATCGTGGGAGGCGATCGAAAACGGGGGCGTTGTCCTGGACTTCGAGAAAGGAAGCGACGTGGCCGTCTTCGTTGGCATTTCGCACAATGACTATCAGGGAATCCAAAGCACAGCTTTCGACCACTTCGGCATTGCGCCTCACTCGCCAACCGGGAGCGCGCACTCAATCGCTGCGAATCGAATTTCCTACTGTCTAAATCTGCGAGGTCCGAGCGTCGCGATGGATACCGCGTGTTCGTCCGCCCTAACTGCAATCCACACCGCGTGCGAGCACATTTGGGCGGGACGCGGCGACATCGCACTTGCAGGCGGCGTGACCGTGATGATCACACCGGGCGGGTTCATCGGTTTTTCGCAGGCGTCAATGCTCTCGCCCGATGGCCGATGCGCCGCGTTCGATGCGACGGCGAACGGTTTCGCGCGTGGCGAAGGCGCCGGCATGGTGCTTCTCAAGCGCCTTTCCCAGGCAATCGAAGATGGCGATCCCATTCAGGGAGTAATTCTCGGCACTTCGATGAATCAGGACGGCCATACGAACGGAATCTCCCTGCCCAGCGCACAGGCGCAAACCCGCCTGATCGAAGAAGCGTGCAAAGATGCCGGCGTATTGCCCGACCAAATTGCATTTGTCGAGGCGCACGGCACTGGTACGGCGGTCGGTGACCCAATCGAAGCTCACGCTCTGGCAGAAGCTCTGTGCAAGAACCGCTCTAATCCTCTCCCTATCGGATCAGTAAAAACCAACCTCGGACATATCGAGACCGCCGCCGGCGTGGCGGGACTTTTGAAGGCGATGCTTGTACTACAGCACCGCAAAATTCCACCGAGCCTTCATTTCAACACACCCAACCCGCACATCGACTTCGAGAAATTAAAGTTGCGTGTTCCGACGACGGTCGAACCTTTGCCGGAAACGAATGGCGAACGCCTCGCTGGCGTAAACTCGTTTGGTTTTGGCGGCGCCAATGCGCACGTTATTCTGACGGAGCCGCCTCCGCTTCCGCACGTCGCCCATGCACAACCCTGGCCTGAGCGCGCCTGGCCGGTGATGCTCTCAGCCCGCTCAGAGGATGCGCTCCAAGGCTACGCGATGAAACTGGCGGCATGGCTTACGGAAGGGCTGAATCTCAACGGCGATTCGCCGCTACTGCCTGATCTCACTTACACACTCGGCGCGCGCCACAATCATCATCCGTATCGCCTGACGCTGGTCGCCCAATCAATATCCGACCTGATTCAAGAGCTTGACGCTTTCGCGATCAAACAGAATGGCGTGAAGATCCGAAGTTCGTTCACGCCGCGTCCGGAGTCTGCACCGCGCGTTGCTTTCGTTATGAGCGGACAGGGCCCGCAATGGTGGGGCATGGGTCGCGAGTTGATGCAACATGAACCGGTTTTCCGGCGGGTCATCGAACAGTGTGACGCGGCGATGCGCGGCATCACGAACTTCTCTCTACTCGAAGAACTCACTCGTTCTGAGGAAACCTCGCAGATGCACCGCACCGAAGTTGCGCAGCCGGCGATCTTCGCGATGCAGGTCGGGCTGGCCGAGTTGTGGAAATCGTGGGGCGTGCAGCCGGCGGCGGTCGCCGGCCATAGTGTGAGTGAAATTGCCGCAGCCTGCGTGGCCGGTTTCTTTTCCCTGGAACAAGGCGCGCGCATCACCGCGCTTCGCGCACAATTCATGGAGAGTTGCGCCCGGGGCGAAGGAAAGATGCTCGCGGTTGGCCTCGGCGAAGAAGAAGCGCAGGCGTTGATCAACAAACATGATCGCACGGTTTCGATCGCCGCATTCAACGGGCCCCGTTCGCTTACCCTGGCCGGTCCTCGCCATTCGATTGAAGCGATGTTTGCCGAACTCGAACCGCAAGGCGTTTTCGCGCGCATGGTGCGCGTCGATCATCCATTTCATCACGCAATGATGCAACCGGCTTCCGAAGCGCTCGAAAACGCGCTGGCTGATCTCGCGCCACAATCTGAAACCGTCCCATTATTCAGCACGGTCACCGGCAATCGCCTCGCTGGTGAGGCCGGGAATGCGGCGCACTGGGGGCGCGGCGTCCGGCAGCCGGTGCAGTTTGCGCCGGCGATCAACGCGATCGCTGACTTCGGAGTAGATATTTGGCTGGAGCTCGGCGCCCACCCAGCCCTATCGCATTCTATCCAGGAATGTCTCGCCGGCCGCGGCGGACCAAAGCCGATCGTAATTTCTTCCGTTCGCCGGGAGCGCGAACACGAATCGTTACTCGAAGCCGCAATGGACCTGCATCGAGCCGGAGTGCCGCTCAACTTCAAGGCAATGACGCCATCGCGTCGTTTGCTTTCGCTTCCGGCTTACGCTTGGGATCGACACCGCTGGTGGAACGAGTCTCCCGCATGGCGCGAATCCAGAATGGCACGCGGTGGCCGCGGCCTACTCGATGTCCGCCTGCCGAGCGCGATGCCTACGTGGTCCGCCCGGTTAGAC